>JAUXAH010000012.1 GCA_030614945.1 Phycisphaerae bacterium | reverse complement strand
TAACAGATGAGATTGCCACGCCCTCACTTTGTTCGGGCTCGCAATGACATTTTACATTTTGCTTTTTTCCCACATTTGTATTTTTGTCATTTGAATTTGTTTCGGATTTCGAATTTCGTGCTTCGTGCTTTTCGTAGTTTTTCAATCCGTGTAGCCGTCAGGGTGCTGGTTATGCCATTGCCAGGCGGTTTCAACTATTTTTTCCAGCTCGGGCAATTCGGTTTTCCAGCCGAGCTCATTTTTGGCCTTTGTGGCGTCGGATGTTAATACCGGTGCGTCGCCCGGCCGACGGTCTGCGGCTACGACCTTAAAATCTTTACCCGAAACCTTTTTAACCGTTTCGATTACTTCTTTGACGGAATAGCCCTTGCCGTTGCCTAAGTTATAGACCAGCTCGCGGCTTGCCTCCGGCGTCCCCCCCAGCTTGTTCAGTGCCAGCAGATGCGCCCTGCACAAATCGTCGATATGGATGTAATCGCGAATGCAGGTTCCGTCCGGCGTAGGATAATCGGTTCCGTAAATTGGGATTTGGTGGCGTTTTCCCATCGCCGCCTGAATGGTCAGCGGAATCAGGTGCGATTCAGGCCGATGGTCTTCACCGAGCGAGGCGTTATTTCCTGCACCGCAGGCATTGAAATATCGCAGAGATGCGTACTGTAGTTTTCCCGTTTGGCTTTGGTAGTAACACATTTTTTCAGCCGCCCACTTGGTTTCACCGTAAGGGTTGATTGGTTTTTTCGGTGAATCTTCCGTAATCGGCACTCGCTCAGGTTTGCCATATACTGCGGCAGTGCTGCTAAAAACAAGATTCCGGACACCTGCCGCTTCCATCGCGCTCAACAGGGTCTGCGTGCAGGATAGATTGTTGTGATAGTACTTAAGCGGCAGTTGTACCGATTCGGCGACTTCAATGAGGGCGGCAAAGTGCATCACCGCCTCGATTTTGTCAATCCTGAGCGTCTTGACGAGCAATTCATAATCAGCTAAATCGCCCTGAACAAGGTCGGCGTTCCCGACCGCCCGTCTATGTCCTGTGCTGAGGTTGTCAAAAACCACCGGCTCATACCCTTCGGCAGTTAGCATCGCCGTCATATTACTGCCGATATATCCTGCTCCGCCGCAAACTAATATTCTCATATCTCGTCTCTCGTCGCTCGTGACTCGTCGCTCGTGGCTCGATTTACTATTCACGATTCATTTGCTTTTCAATCCGCTTCAAGATCTCTGTTGCGAGCATAGTGTCGCTGCCCAGGTTGACCCAGGCCATACTTTTTTTCTGCTGAGGGTGTAGTATTAACCTTTGCATTGATGGACTGCTTTGCGAAAACATCTGGTATGCCCGTGCGCTGCTGCTGATTTGGCGCTCAGGCAGAGACAATCTGTGTACATTCACATTGCAGCCGATACACAATTGCCCGCCCTGCCGGCTTATATCCAATTCTACAACTCTTCGAATGCTGTGCAGGTTTGCCTCAGCAGAGTTGAGAGCCCCGACGTTATCGCTGCGCCAGAATTCGAAGAATTGCGCGCCCGGCAACGGCCTGGTTCTTACAAGACCTTGCTCGGTATCGGCCTTGTCGATGGTAAAGTGCATTTGGCCGAGAACATCCTCGGCTGCCTGCATTACCTCGGCCTTGCCGGCAGCCGGCACGCAGATTTGCTCGACCGCTTTGAATTGCTGCTGTTTGGCACAACCCGCCAGCATAAGTGCGTAGGTGATAAGTGCGTAAGTCATAAGCGGCCTTGTGCTCTTGTGCTCTTGTGTTCCTTTGTTCTTTTGCATTTTTCATCCATTCAATTTTTGGTTTCTGTAATCGGGCTGATTATATATGCAGTGAGCTTTTAGCTCAAGAACGAATTGATTTTCTCAAATTAGGCAGGTGTCGCAGAAAGTGCGAGCAAAAGCGAACTTAAGCCACAATCTTACTGATGTCGATGAGGTACATCTGCCGGCCGCTGCCACCGTGCGGCGAATCAATGACGACGCTTCGGCCGTCGGGACTGAAACGCGGATGAGTATCGCATCGCCATTCGCCCCGGTATTGCGGAGGCGAATAGAACCGGCCGAGCGGAACTTTTTTGCCGGTCGCTGTGTTGTAGAGATAGACGTGCTGTTTTCGCTCTTTGTCCGGATAGGTGTCGTTGAGAATCCACTTATTTGGTTTCCCGCTCCGCGGGGGCCCGGGCAGATAACTGCAATGTCCGTTTTTAGTCATAACGTCCTTGCCGACTACCTCGACTTTATCTGTGCCATCCTCATAGAGATAAAAGGCGTTTCCGTGTGAAGGGTGCCGGGCCCAGGCGAGGATATGGCGTGTATCTCGCCAGATAAAGTGTGATGTCCGGCCGTAGTCGTCCACGACGTGAATGTCTGTGCCATCAGGTTTGGCAGTGAGCATTCGCGTGCCAAAGCCCCGCTGCCCCTTGGCCCGCCAGCGGTGCAGGAAGATGAATCGGGAGCCATCGGGATTGAACAGCAGATGATTGAAGTAGTGTTTTGCGCCGGTCAGGTTAGCTCGCGGATTGGTGATACTTACCACGTCCGCGATGGAGATAATCAGGTCTTTCCTGCCGGTTTCAAGGTCGACTCGGAAAATGCCTGAGTCTTTCGGTGCCGGGTCATCTGCATAGGGGTCAGGCAGTCCCGCGTAGCCGTAGCCGGGGCGCATCGCATTGACACGCCGGAAATCCGGTGCGACGGCGGTACGGCCGTCGGGGCTGACGGTGTAAAACGGGTGCGGCAGCGTTCGCTTTTTGCCGGTATGAACTTCAAGGATGTGGGAGACGAATCGACCGCCTTGTCGGTCGTTCCATATAATTTCGTTTTTTGAGCGGGGCCGCCACTGGAGCATACAACCCTGCTGCCAGCACCATGCACGGCTCTGGCCGAGCTCGACCCAGTGGTCGTTGTTTTTCAAATCCACCATCCCAATCTTGATAACGTCGTCGGGTTTGGGACTGCGGTGCTCGAAGCCAACCTCCATCCCGAGTGTGTAGCGGCAGGTAGGGTCGAACTGTAGTTTGTCGTAGTAGCCGAACCAGTGGTATTTTGGCCTGCGAGTGATAGCCCGGACAGGGGGCAGGTTTTGGATTTGTAATTTTCGATTTGCAATTTTCGATTTAGCTCCGGCTGCCGGGTCAGAAAAACCTGCTAATGCCAATGTGCCACCGGCTGCGCAGCGAAGCAATTCACGGCGGGTCAGTTTAATATCGTCCATATCGGTTGCCTCCACTTTCAACTGTTCTCGGTACTCGATGCTCGATGTCGAACATCCGGCATCGATTATAGAGTTTCTAATTGGATTCGCAACTAAATCCCGTTAGAAGCTATCTGACACAGGCGGATTTTTTACACAGGCGTAGCCAAAATACAGGCCAACAAGGGAAAATTTCTAACAGGGTAAAGCTTGGCTCGTTTTAACGCCGATATGGATACTGAAAGTGCCTAAAGTGAACTAAAGTGCCTAAAGTTAAAAAAATAATCAATAGTCCGTAATAAATAGTCAATCGAAAGTGCCTTCGACGCAAACACAATCTATTACAAATAAAGTACTTGCGCTGCCTTTAGGACGGAACGTCAAAGATTTCCTCGACTATTTGACTGTTGAGGCCGGCCTGTCTGACAATACTGTTTTGGCCTATGGCCGCGATTTGAAAGGTTTTCTGACATATTGCAAGTCCAATGAAATCAGGCAGTTACAGCAAATAAACCCGTCTGTTATCCAGAACTATATGGCGCTTCTGTCCAGGAGCAATAAAGCCGAAAGCTCGATTAAGCGCTGCCTTGCCGCTATAAGGATGCTGCTGCGGTTTGCCAGGCTTACCGGCCGAGTCTGCGACGACTTCACCGCAATCCTTGAGGGCCCAAAGCTCTGGCAGAAACTGCCCACTATTTGCAGTAAAAACCAGGTTATCAGTATTATTAACGCTCCTTCGCCGAGCGAACCTTTTTACCTTCGTGACAAAGCAATGCTTGAATTGCTCTATGCCACCGGCGTGCGTGCCAGTGAGTTAGCGGGCCTGAAAACCAGCGATTTGAACCTTGATATCGGCTACTTACGCTGCCTGGGCAAAGGTAATAGAGAACGCATAATCCCAATCGGCAAAGCCGCCATCGCAGCAGCGGTGGAGTACCTGACAAAGCTGCGTCCGAAGCTGGTCCGTCCGAAGGCCGGATTCAGTAGCGATTTTCTACTGCTCTCTCGAACAGGGCGGCCTATGAGTCGTATTGAGATTTGGAGATTAGTTAAAAAATATGCAATTCGTGCAGGTATACCCGGAAAGCTGACCGTTCATACATTGAGACATTGCTTCGCAACGCATCTGTTGGCCGGTGGAGCCGATTTGCGAAGCATCCAGGAGATGCTCGGGCATGTGGATATAGCCACCACCCAGATTTACACACACGTTGACCAGGAAAGGTTGCGAAGTATTCACAAAAAGTTCCACCCAAGGCCGTAAGTTAATTGCCTATTGCCGAATTCCAATTGGCAATTGAAAATTGTAAATCGTAAATAGCCGGTTGACTTGGGTGGGTTTCGGGATTATTATGGTTAAATTGAGACGCAGATTTTTGTTTAAGGTCATCCGAATGAGTGCAAAACGGCTATATCTGGTAATATTGGTGTTGGTGATAGGGTGCCAACAGGCCGGCATTGGTGCAAATAAGCCAGCCTTGCCTGCTAATGAAGTAGTCGCAGAGGCCGAGCTTGACAAGCAATTGAAAATCAACAGGGATGCCTTGCTAAAAGGCACAAGTGAACAGATGCGTATCGATGCGGCGACTGTAATGCTGTTTAGTGAAAACCCCCTGGCCAGAAAGATTCTACTTGACGTACTGAAGCAGACTGAAAATAGCGCTGCCCGAGTGGCTGTCTGCAAGGCATTGGGTCAAACCAGAGCAGCGCAGGAACGTATAAAACAAAAGGGGGACTTTATCCAGCCGCTGCTTGAGATATTGACCGCCGAGGAGGATTTTGACAGGGCCAAATTGGCCGCCGAAGCAACCTTGATTTTCGAGTATGAGCAGATACAGGAACAGCTTGAAAAAATAGTAACAGACACTTCACTGTCGGCCAAAGCGAGATTGAATGCAATATATGCGTTGAAGCTTCAGCCGGCTAAGGAAGCGATACTTAGACTTATGGATTTGCTTGATGACTCTGAAAAACAAGTAGCTGACGCGGCGGAGAAAGCCCTGATATCCCTGAACATACCCATAGGTGAAGATGCCAGAAGTCGCAAGCAAATCAGGGATGAGTTCAACCGCATGGGCAAAGATGAATTTCTAAGGGTTTGGAAAATTCGCCAGCAGCAAGAAAAGCGGATGCGCAAGCTGGTAATTGAATTGAACTTGTGGAAGGGAAAGTATTTATCTGCATTGGGTAAGATATACAGTGATTTCGGCGATGACGCAGCTAAAAAAGGTAAATTTTTAGCTGAGCATCTGGGTGATTCAGAGGTGGATGTAAGATTGTGGGCGTTGGAAAAGGTTTCTCAGTGGCGGAGAGGAACGACACCAAGAGCAAAATTGCCGGCCGAACTGGGGCCCATTTTGGTCGGTTTGATTTCGGACGAGGACAGAAGTGTTCGGCTGAAAACGGCAAAGCTGCTATCTTGGATGGAGGAGTTGAATTCATCCGAGAAACTTCTTGAACAACTCAAAACCGAACAGGACGATGAGGTCAAAATGGAGCTGTTCATTGCGCTCGGCAGAGCGTGTTACTACGCCTTTTTGCCCACTTCAGGGTTCAATGTCCCGAAGGAAATAAGAAATCAGACCCTGGAATGGGCCGCAAAGTACCTATCCGAGGAGGAGCCGAAAAAAGCTCGAAGCGGTGCGGAAGTCATAAAAAAGCTGCTTGAGCAGGATGGATTAACGCCGGCGGAGGTTAACAAATACCTTGGTTTGCTTGTGGAAAGATATAACCAGCAGAAGAATAAGGCCGACGGGACCCTGCGAGGAGAATTGCTCAGTGCAATGGCAGGCCTGTGCGGTCAGAGCGTTTACAAAGTTGAATCAGCCAGGCGTTTTGCGGCTTTATTTGAAGAAGCTCTGGGTGACGAAGCAGATTTGGTCCGAGAAGCGGCGGTAGATGGCCTTATCTATGTTGACAAAGCAAAGGCGTTTAAAATATTGAGAGATTTTGTTAAAGACAACAGTGAAATCGTCAGGAAGAAGATAATAGAGCTTGCCGGTGAGGTGGGCAACCAGGAAGATTTGGTTTGGCTGAGGGAAAAGATAGGTTTGGCGGCTGAAAGCGAGCCGGCCTGGCAGGCAATGCTCAAAATATTCAAGCGTTCTGAAGCCGCGGTTCTGGCCAAATGGATAGACAAATTCGACTCGCCGACCCCAAATGCTAAGGGCAAGTTATCTGATGAGCAAAAGGTCTTTTTTCTTGAGATGGCAGAGCAAAAGGCCGTTGGCGAAAATAAGCTGAAAATGCTCAAAAATATTAGAAGGAAATTGGCTGACCTTTACAAGAAAAGCGGCGAATTTGAAAAAGCTGCAAAGTATTTAGGGATGATGCTTAAAGATGCCCAGACCGCCGAGGAAAAAGAGTTAATTCTGGCCGACTTGATGGATGCGTATTTGAGATGGCCAAATGTAAAGTCCGCGAAGGATTTGGTGGCTAATTGCCTACTGGAAAAGGACTTAGACCCCAACAGTGCCGTTGTGGGCGTAATTGACAATTATCTAAGCACCCCGCCCGCCGGAGCTGACCCTGAGGCGGTGTTAAAAGCGCTAACCCAGATAAATCCTCCCCCTCAAAGACCGAAATGGCTCGAGCAGGTGAAGCTCTGGGCCGGCCGTCTTGGTCGGGCCAAAGAGTCGGATAAGCCAGAAGAAAGCGGTAATTAACCGGGATTTAGTTTGTAATTGGCGCAAGTATTTGTATGCTGCTGCGGTGATACAAGAACGGTTTCGATGTGATTTTTTGCAAAAAAGTAAAAAAATATAAAATTTTTTAGTTTTTTCCCGTTTTTTTAGTTTTTTATGTTTGTAATTTTACTGTTTATTCTATAGAATCTTAGGTTTATATTAAAAGCTGATGGGAGTTATGGGTTTCTACGCTCATTTTATGGGTTTATTGAGGCAGAAAGAGAGGGTTTGGCTCATCTTTTGCGACTTGGAAGCTGGGGAGACGTGTTTTTTGTTATTCAATTCACCGCAGAGCGGCGAACGGTGAATTTGGTATTGCTGCTGTAGCTCAGTGGTAGAGCGCGTCCTTGGTAAGGACGAGGTCATGGGTTCAACCCCCATCAGCAGCTAAATGCAAGCCCCGTAAGTTGGCCGTTGGTCTTACGGGGCAAGCAGGTCAAGCTGAGATATCAGTAATCTTGGCTGTGAGTTGATTATAGGGAAATTCGATAGGCGAGTAAATAAATACTAACTCGGCACATTGGAGGTTTATATTAAGATGGCTAAGGCAGTATTTGAGCGGACAAAACCACATATTAATATTGGCACCATTGGTCATATTGACCACGGTAAGACGACTCTGACGGTGGCGATTATGAAGCGGCTGGCGCATAATGCCGGTGGGGGCAACGTCAAGGAGTTTGACGATATCGATAATGCCCCCGAAGAGAAGGAGCGCGGCATCACGATAAACACCGCGCACGTGGAATATGAGACGCCCAAGCGTCACTATGCCCACGTTGATTGTCCTGGGCACGCCGATTACGTCAAGAATATGATTACGGGAGCGGCGCAGATGGACGGGACTGTTCTGGTTGTGGCGGCCAACGACGGTCCTATGCCTCAGACCCGCGAGCATATCCTTCTTGCGCGTCAGGTCAATGTGCCGAAGATTGTCGTTTTTCTGAACAAAGTGGACCTGGTTGACGACCCTGAGCTGCTGGAGTTGGTTGAGTTAGAGATAAGGGAGCTGCTGAGCAAGTATGAATTTCCCGGCGATGAGATTCCTATTATAAAGGGCTCGGCCTTGGCGGCAATGAAAGATGAGGGCAAGACCGACGAGACCTGCAAATGCATTGATGAGCTGATGGAGGCGGTTGACGAGTATATACCAATTCCAGAGAGAGAGATTGACAAGCCGTTTCTTATGCCGGTTGAGGACGTTTTCAGCATTAAAGGCCGGGGTACGGTCGGCACAGGACGGATTGATCGCGGCAAAGTCCGGGTCGGCGAGGAGGTTGAAATCGTTGGGCTTGCAAAAGAGACACGCAAGACGGTTGTTACCGGCGTAGAGATGTTCAACAAGACGCTCGATGAAGGCCAGGCCGGCGACAACATCGGCATACTTTTGCGGGGTGTGGAAAAGAAAGAATTGGAGCGTGGTCAGGTTGTCGCAGCCCCCGGCAGTATTACTCCCCATACCAAGTTTCACGCCGAAGTCTATGTTCTGACCAAGGAAGAGGGTGGTCGTCATACACCGTTCTTTCCGGGCTACAAGCCACAGTTTTATTTCAGAACGACCGATGTTACCGGTTCGGTTCATTCATTAATGAGCCGGGAAGGTAAGAGTGCAGAGATGTGTATGCCGGGTGATAATATAACGATGGAGGTGGAGATTATTTCCCCGATTGCGATGGAGGATGGCCTTCGCTTTGCTATTCGCGAAGGCGGCAGGACAGTCGGTGCCGGTGTGGTAACGAAAATCCTTGCCTAAGCATCTCTGAATAACCGTTGACCCCTGCCGGCAACAAGCAGGTGGTCAAAAGTTAAGGTGCTCGCCCTGGTGAAGTGTAGGCTGTTGGCCATCTGCAGGGAAAGGAAATGTTTCTCAAGTAAGCGTGCCTGCTCGGTGGGGAAGATTTTGTGGCTAAAAGGAAGAGTAAAAGAGAATATGTCTGGCTTGAGTGCAGCCAGTGCAGGGAGAGAAACTATCGCACAAGTGTTAGTGTGGCAGAGGGTGCGCCGAAATTAAAGCTCAAGAAATTTTGTAAAAAGGAGCGCAAGCATACCGTTCATAAGATACGGCGTAAATAATTGACAATCGGCAATTGACGATTGAAGCGGACTTTTCAATAGTCGATGGGAAATAATCAATAATCAATTGGGAATATTAGGCCAGTAGCTCAATTGGCAGAGCGTCGGTCTCCAAAACCGAAGGTTGGGGGTTCGATTCCCTTCTGGCCTGCTTTGGAGTCTGAAGCGAGGTACGACATACGCTTCACGAGATACGAGATTGGTATGGCATTTGAGATTTATAAACGCGGTCAGGGCAAACACACAAGACTCTGGAGTGGTTTTGGCGCGGCAATAATTGCAGGCTTGGGCTGTTGGCGGCTGTATGTAGAGCTGGAGCCCATTGGCTGGTGGGGACTGAGCCGAAGAGCAGCATTGTGGATTGCGACTATGGTGCCCGTCGGTTTGTTTGTTGCCCTGGGCCTTTTGATTTTTTGGTTGATGAATAAAGCTACAGTTGCAGATTTTATGATTGCCGCTGAAGGCGAGATGAAAAAGGTTAGCTGGTCGAGCAGAAGGGAAATAGCGGTTTCGACATTTATCGTTATTGTGGTTGTGATTCTTGTAGCTATGCTTCTTGGGGTCACAGATTTAAGTTTTCGGATGTTTTTTGATTGGTTTTTGTGAGTTCAAAGCTGTCGGAATGATTAGTGGATAATCAGAAAGAGATAAGCGCAGAGCAGGAACAATCTGAAAGCGGAAAACGAGGTACGGATTCAGGTATTAATATGCAGTGGTACGTTTTACGGGTTGCGGCTAATAAAGAAGTGCAGGTCAAAGAAGCTCTTACGCAGAAAGTAGAAAGGGAGGGTTTAAGCGATATTGTCGGCAGAATAGAGGTTCCCGTTGAGCGGGTTAAGCGCATCCGCGGCAGCAGGCAAACAGTCCATATGCGAAAGCTGTATCCCGGCTATGTTTTTATGGAGATGGAGCCGACCGAAGATGGCCGGGTCCGGGAAAAGACGTGGTTTATGATTAAGGAAACCTCCGGTGTCGGAGATTTCATCGGCACAGAAGGAATTCCGACGCCGATGCGGGATACGGATGTTGCAAAGATGCTTTTAGAGGCGGAAAGGCCTGAAGAGGCGCCGAGCATCAGAGTTGAGTTTGAGAAAGGCGATATGATTAAAATTCGAGAAGGTGCCTTTGAGAACTTTGAAGGCACAGTCGATTCGATTGACTCCGAGCGCGGGATTGTGAGGGTGATTGTTACGATATTCGGCAGGCCTACACCGCTGGATATAGAGTATTGGCAGATTGAAAAAATATAAATTCGCATTACGTATTGCGTGATGCGCATTGCATAAGACGGTATGCGACATACGATATAAAGGTGAAGGATGGCTAAAGAAGTAGCAGTAAAGATTAAATTACAGGCACCGGGCGGCCAGGCGACACCGGCGCCGCCGATAGGACCTGCTTTGGGTCAGAACGGCGTTAATATCGGCCAGTTCGTTTCGCAGTTCAATGAACGAACAAAAGAGCTTAACGGAACAATCGTGCCGGTCGTGATAAGCGTCTATAAGGACAAAAGTTTCACCTTTGAGGTCAAAAGTCCCCCGGCGGCGGTCCTGCTGAAACAGGCGGCTGAAATCGCAAAGGGCAGTGGCGTTCCAAATAAAGAAAAAGTCGGAACAATCAGTGCCGAGCAGCTGCGTAAAATTACTGAGACTAAGTTCAAGGATCTGAACGCATACGATTTGGTCCAGGCCGAAAAAATTATCAGAGGTACCGCCCGAAGTATGGGTATAGAAATAATTGATTAATGATTATTGATAATTGATTATTAGAAAAACTGTGCACAATGCGCAGCTCGCGATATGAGATTTAGAAGCAAAAGATACAAAAAAGAGTCACAACAACTAACCCCCGCTTCGGCGGGGGCGATGAGTCTGGCCGAGGCGGTCGAAAAAGTTAAATCGTTTAAGTCGGTAAAATTCGACCAGACCGTAGAATGTGTATTGCACCTGGGCATCGACCCGAAGCAGGCCGACCAGTTGATTCGCGGCTCAATATCTTTGCCTCACGGGATAGGTAAGCAGAAAAAAGTTATCGCTTTCTGTGAGGACTCGGCCATCGAAGCGGCGCGGGCGGCCGGTGCCATTGAGGCCGGCTGTGATGAGCTGGTAAAAAAGGTCTCGGATGGCTGGCTGGACTTCGATGTGGCTATCGCCTCGCCAAAGGTGATGAGCAAGGTAGGCAAGCTCGGCCGGGTTCTTGGGCCCCAGGGTAAGATGCCTTCGCCAAAGAACGGCACGGTAACTGCCGATGTTGCAACTGCAGTGGCTGAATTCGCCGCAGGCAAAGTCGAGTTTAAAAACGATGCCGGCAGTAATATCCACATAGTAGTCGGTAAGCAAAGCTTCGAGACTGAAAAACTAATAGGAAATATTGAGGCATTTGTCTCACATATAAAGAGGATTAAACCGTCGGCGGCAAAAGGTACATATATCAAAAAGATGTGTATATCTGCGACGATGAGCCCGAGCATAGCGGTTAGTATTTAGAAGCCATTTGCCGACCAGCGGTAAAGAATTAGCTAAAGGTCGAAAACTATTAAATATTGACAGGCGATAAGATGAGCAAGTACGTAAAAGAATTGCTGCAGACGGAACTGGAAAAGAGAATTGCCAGCGAAGGTATCAAAGATTTTTTGGTTGTCAGTACCAGGGGTGTCAGCGGTGTTGACGGAAACCAGATGCGCGGCGAGCTTAAAGAAAAAGGCATCAAATTGTTGGTGGTGAAGAATTCACTGTTTAGAAAGGCGCTGCGTAAGCAACAGATGGAACCAGCAGCGGCCCTGTTCAGTGGTCCCTGCACTGTTGCTTATGGCGGTGACAGCGTCGTTGACGTTGCAAAAGAACTGGCCGAGTGGACCAGGAAGGTCCAAGTGATAGAGATTAAAGGTGCCTTTGTGGATGGCTCAGCAATAGAGGCCAAAGCAGCAGAAGAACTTTCGAAGATGCCGACGCGAGCACAGTTGCAGAGCGAAATTGTCGCGCTGGCACAGTCGCCCGCGGCAAGATTGGCCGCCACCTTTAGTGTTCCTGCAGGAATTATCGCAGGTTGTATAAAAACTATCGCCGAAAGGGCTGAAAAACAAGCAGCCTGAGAGGAGCTAAGAACTAAAAGCGAAAAACGATAATTTAGAATTCAAAAACTTTGCGCAATAGGTTGCTTGTGTGGTTGTCCCTGTAATGGGTTAAACGAAACTGCGGGGTTTCGGCTACCAGCAGGCCTTAACTAATAGGAGTCAAAAGAGATGGCAGAGGAACAAGCGAAGGAAACCAAGGAAGCGAAGGAAACGAAGGAAGCGAAAGAAACCAAGGAAGCGAAAGAAACCAAGAAAACGAAAGAAGCACAGGAAGCTAATAAAGAGACAAAGAAATGGAGCAGTGAGATTAAGAAGCTTGGCGACAAGATAGTAGGCCTGAAATTGATGCAGGCCAAAGAGCTTGGCGATTATCTCAAGGAAGAATATGGTATTGAGCCGGCTGCCGGCGGCGCTGTTGTGATGGCAGGCCCCGCTGTACAGGCCGAGGCCGAGGAAGCTGAAGAGAAAACCAGCTTTGATGTAATCCTCAAAGAATTCGGCGATAAAAAGATTCAGGTTATCAAAGAAGTAAGAGCTTTGACGGCATTGGGATTGAAAGAAGCCAAGGACCTGGTTGACGGCGTTCCCAGGCCGGTCAAAGAAGGCGTGAGCAAGGAAGATGCCGAAGCCGCCCAGAAGCAGCTTGAAGCTGCGGGTGCAGTGGTTGAAATCTCGTGATGCGTGGTGCGTGATGTGTATCGCGTGAAAAGAAAAACGCTATACGAAGTACGCAATACGCTATTTTAAGGAGTGTCAGGTGGTCCGGCACCAATCTTTGGTGCTGGAAAAGCAATTCGGACATTTAATACGGGAGACTGGTAATGCTGAAGATTGGTGCTGGAGAAACCGTTCGCAATTTCGGCAAGGTCCGCGATGCCGTTAAGATTCCGGACCTGGTAGCGATACAGAGAAGAAGTTACGGGCACTTTTTGCAAAAAGACGCGGCACCGGCGAAAAGGAAGTGCATCGGGCTCGAAGCCCTGTTTCGTGAGATATTCCCTATCGAGAGCTATGACAAGACTATGCATTTGGAATATCTCTACTACGAGCTGGAAAAGCCGCATTATACGCCTATTGAGTGCCGACAATTACGGCTGACCTATGGCTTTCCGTTAAAAATCTCGTGCAGACTGCGCAGCAAGGACGGCGAAGATTTGGCTGAGCAGTCGATATACCTTGGTGAAATGCCGGTTATGGTGGGCGGCGGGGAGTTTATCATCAACGGGGCCGTGCGGGTTATGGTCAGCCAGCTGCACCGGAGCCCGGGCGTTGATTTTCTTATCGAGAGCAAAGAAGGCGACAGGGTGCTGCACGGCGGCAGAATCATACCCGAAAGGGGCAGTTGGATAGAGATAGGCGTTACTCGTAAAGATGTTCTGGTTGTCAAAATCGACCAGTCCAGCAAGATACCGGCCACCATTTTTCTGCGAGCAATAGACCCCGCCCACAGTACAACCGAGGAAATCCTGCGTCTCTTTTATTCGACAAAAACCGTCCCGATAACTAAACTCACACCTACTATGTGGGTGGTGGAAGCGATTGTGGACAAAGAGACCGGTGAAATCATAGTAGGCGCCGGCGAGCAAATCGGCGACAGAGTCTCGTTAATACAACAAGGCGGTATAGATACCACTGTTAGCAAAGAAGACATTACTAAATGGATGTTGGGAAATTTAGAGTGTATATGGGTGCCCGTTGAGTTGTCAGAACCAGATTGCGAGAATTACCTGAGTATGATGGAAAAGGTGTTAAAAGGCCGGAAAAAGTCTGGAGATACTAATCTTGACAGGGCTCTGAAATACTTGGAAGACAGGCTTATGGTGGAGTGGCCTGATCCAACTGAGAAAAAGCCTATTCCAAGGTTTAACAGGGAAAAGCCAAAAGAGCCCACAGAAGTAATAAAGAAATCCTGGGACACGGACGTACCGAAGGAGCTTGGCAAAATATTCAAAGTTTGTGTTAATAAAGTAAAGGGTACAAAGTGGCAGGTAGGTCATAAGAACATACCGGATAAACCGGGTGTGTATATCTTTCGTAATACAAAGGACAAAAAGATTGTCTACGTAGGAATGGCCGACAACCTTTGCCGTCGACAGGAATATCACTGGACTGGTTCTGGAGCGAGCTCATTTCGAGACCATATTCGACATGATATTTTACTTTCTGGAAAACGAAGAAGGCGGAAAAAAGGCATCACTGAGGTCGAAGTTATCGAGGAGGTGCGAGACCCGATAATTTTGAACACCCTTGCGGAGGATGATTGCCCGAGCCACGAGCAGGCACTATTGAAGTTTTATATGAGATTAAGGCCCGGCAATCCGCCCAGTAAGGAGAAAGCAAAAACCTTTTTTGAAGAGAAATTTTTTGACTCGAACCGCTATCGTCTGGGCAAGGTCGGCAGATTCAGATTGAATCGCAAGTTCGAGCAGGCGGTGGACGAAAATGAGATGACGCTCCGGCCGGAAGATTTCCTCAGCACAATGAAATACATAGTGGCCCTGCGCGACAATAAGGGAGAGGTTGACGATATTGACCATCTTGGCAACAGAAGATTGCGTACAATCGAGGAGCTGGCCTCCGATGAAATCAGAAAAGGGCTGCTGAAGCTTCGCAAAACCGTTCAGGAACGAATGAGTATGAGAAGAGACGTTGAAGAGTCGGTGCGCATCGCTGATTTGGTAAATTCCAAGAGCGTCTCGAGCAGTATCAACTATTTCTTCGGTCGCGGGGAGTTGAGCCAGGTTGTTGACCAGACGAACGCTTTAAGCCAGTTGACCCACGAAAGGCGTTTGTCTGCTCTTGGCCCCGGCGGTTTGAACAGAAGGCGGGCAGGCTTTGAAGTTCGCGATGTTCATATCAGCCATTACGGCAGAATCTGTCCGATAGAAACACCCGAAGGAACAAATATCGGCTTGATTGCCTCGCTGGCGGTATTTGCGACGATTGACGAATATGGTTTTCTACTTACCCCCTATCGAAGGGTCGAAAATGGTAAAGCCACAGACAAGGTTGATTATTTGCGGGCCGATGAAGATATGAAATCTGTAATTGCAGCCCCGAACACATTCGACCAGGAGACAAATAAAATTCAGAAGGGGACGGTGCTGGCTATGAAACACGGGGAGTTAGCTCAGGTTGCCAGCCAGGATGTTAACTATGTCGATGTTTCAGCAAAACAAACTGTTGGCGTTTCAGCCTCGCTTATCCCGTTCCTGGAGCATGATGATGCGAACCGGGCTTTGATGGGTTCGAATATGCAGCGACAGGCGGTTCCGCTGCTAAAGACGGAAGCGCCTCTGGTTGGTACCGGTATGGAAAGAATGGTCGGCGAAAACTCAAGTATGGTCCGCCGTGCCAGGAGCAGCGGCGTGGTTACCGCAGTGGATGCAACCAGGATAGTCCTGGACCACACTGATGAATATAAACTTCGCAAATTTGAGGGGTTGAATGAAAGGACATGCCTTAATCAAAAGCCAATGGTCAAGCTCGGCGAAAAGGTCGAGAAAGACCAGATCATAGCAGACGGCGGGGGCACCGCTAATGGCGTGTTGTCCCTCGGTAAAAATGTGCTTGTGGGATTTGTCTCTTTTGACGGCTTTAACTTTGAGGATGCGATTATTGTCAGTGAAAAACTCTGCAAGAACGACAGCTTTACGAGCATCCACATCGACGAATTTACAGCCGAGGTTCGCGAGACCCGCCTCGGCAAGGAGGAATTTACCCGTGATATTCCCAATGTCAGCGAAAAGGCGCTGCGTAACCTCGATGAATATGGAGTAGTTCGTGAAGGAACAAGGGTATGCCCCGGCGATATTCTGGTGGGCAAGGTGGTACCCAAGAGCAAGACCGAGCTGACACCTGAGGAAAAACTGCTGCACGCCATATTCGGCAGAGCCGGCGAAGATGTCAAAAATGACTCACTTGAACTGCCCAGCGGATATGAGGGAGTGGTAATAAAAACGGAACGATTCACCAGGCGTGGTGCAGGCAGCGAAGAACAGAAGGAAGCCCTGAAGGCCCAGATAAAACAGTATGAAAAGCAGATGAAAGCCAAAGAATGTCTAGTGTTCAGGCAAATGATTGAAGCTATCCACGAGAAGTTCGCTGTCAATATCGTCGATTTATCCACACGTCAGAAAGTCGGTGTCAGTGCTGATGACGAGGTCATTTATGAGCAGATAGAAAACTTCAATATTAAGTGGGTCAGACCTGCAACGCTGCGGGACGATGTGCAGAAAATCGAGGATAAATTCTGGGTCAAGATCGCTGAAATTCAGGAAGAAGAGAAACACAGGATTGAGACTTTGAAACACGGCGATGAGCTGCCCAGCGGCGTGCTGCAAATGGTAAAGGTTTACGTTGCGATTAAAAGGGCGTTGTCGATCGGCGATAAAATAGCCGGACGCC
>JAUXAH010000729.1 GCA_030614945.1 Phycisphaerae bacterium | reverse complement strand
CGCTATTCTAACGTCCCTGTCCACAGTCCTGTAGTACTGCGGTATCCTGAACCCGAACTTCTTCACTACCATCGTTGCCCCCACCCGTGCCTCCATTTCATCCCGACGAAAAACACTCCGAGAAAAAAGAAACCCCACAGGGCAAATGTAATCCCGGACGTGTCCACCGGAGGCACTATCGGCGCATCTGGTATCTTTGCAATCGCCTCACTCACCAGCTTATCAACGAGCTCTGTCCAGTCGGTCGGCCCGATGGTGGTCTTCATCATGTTGACCGAATCATCCGTCTCGAAAACCACCATGACTCCGGTCCCGTCGGTGCTCTCCACAGTCACGACCAAATCCCCCAGTCCCGGAACCATCTGCGGGGTGTACGATCGCCCCACGGGAATCGTGGTCGTTTCAACGGGGGGCGGCGTCTTAGCGACGGAGGGGATGTTGCCCCCTGACCAAAACAGAAAAGTCGGGTGTTCGGATAACCCAAAAGCGTACGCCATCGCCCCGTTGGCGCCCCCGCTGTCTGTAAAAACAACCATATCCCCATCGTCGAACTTTTGGCGGAACTGGGTGGACCCCGGCAAGTTTTCGTCATCGTCTTCTGGCTCCTCCTCGTCGGGGTGTTCGGACTCAAGGAGCACATAGGTGTTTGTGATGATCTTTAATTTGAAGTCGCCGACACTATCTCCTACACGATACGTTTGCACATCTCCATCAATTGAAATATTAGCTGTTACTTCTGCCCCCGATACCATGCTCTCGTAAATATAACTTTTTCCACCATGAGTGTACGCTTCACCCATATCCCACATTTCAGTCGTTTGAGCGGAGGCGAGTGGTGCCGTCATCAAAGACAACACGAGAAACACCGGAAGGACAACTGCCATCAATTTTTTCACGACAGCCACCTCGCCAGCATACTTCCGAAATTTGTCCAAGTTATCCAGCATAAGAACACCACCACTACCGCCCATAACTCAATGTCTGTTCCAGACCAAAGGGCGTTGGCT
>JAUXAH010000528.1 GCA_030614945.1 Phycisphaerae bacterium | reverse complement strand
AGAACCAAGTGCCGAGATAGATGTGGTGGGCGGTCCAGGTGGCGCCGTAGTCTGGCGAGCGGAGCAGCCAGGCGGTGTGTTGGGTGGTGAAGCCCCTGTAGAGGACGTATAGGTAGCTTGGATGGTTGACGTTGGTCGTGACCCAGAGAAGGCGGCCGGTGGTGGTGGAAGTGAGGGCCTCGCCGTCGGCGGCTGTTAGAATGGGGATCCAGCCGGGCGCGATGGGTGGGATCCGCTGGTAGAGAATGCGATCGGCGGCTTCTCCGGCAAGGCAGTACTGGCGGTGTTGGATGGCCAGTGGGTCGCGTGCGAGCTGCCAGACCTTGAGGGAGTAGAGGCCGCCGCTGGAGGGGCGCCAGACGGGGGGCGGTCCCCCTGGCCCGCTGAAGGTGTCGGTGGAGAAGATGCCCTTCTCTTGGGTGCCGACGATGACTTTTTGTGACCAGAGATGGATCTCTGGCGGGGGCACGTGCATGAGTGGCCCCTGGATCTCCAGGTCGTAGGGACCCAGGGGGGCGAAGAGGTAGTACCAGATGTGTCGGTCGGACTCTAGGTTCTGGAGGAGCCAGACGTGGTCGTGGGTATCTCCGGGCCTGTTCTGTTCGACGATGATGGGGGTGTCCCAGATGTACTTGTAGCCGCAGAAGACTTGCTTGCCTCTGATGACCCTCCAGATGCCCTGGCGCCGGGGCTTGTGGAAGGCGTAGGCCATCCAGAGGTGGTCCGGGAAGTTGGTGAAGGCACAGACGTAAAGCTCGTTCCAGGAGCGAGTATGGTTCAAGTAAGTCAAGGCCCACCAGGAGGGGGGTGGTTGCATGCGGCGTCCTCATTCGGGTTCGATCTCTCGCCAGAATTCGGCGATGGTGTAGATTTCATCTGTGAAGTTGCAGGCGTAGCCGAAGCCGACAGTGGCGGCGGTCCATTGGCAGCGGTGTTGGACTTGCAGGGTGGCGGGTGCGGCAAGAGTGAAGCGGCCGACGACGTGCGAGCGAGTTGTGATGCGGTCGGTTTCTTCACTGGTTTCGCACGTGCCGAGCAGGAGGACCACGGCGTTGGTGTGGTCGTAGAGGCGGGCCTGGTGGCGGTTGACGCGCCTGGCCGGGCAAGAGATGGAGGCGCGGTAGGATCCGGCGGGCAGAGTGAATTGGTTGGCGGCCAGGGTGCAGATCTCCTGGGGGTCTGCCTGTTCCTCGGTGAGATCGCGGGTGCGCCAGGCGCCAGCGGTGAAGTCGCCGCCGTGGGTGTTTTGGGGCTTGAGATCGCGCAGGCAGACATAGGCGTCGTACATTTCTTCCTCCGGAGGAGGCGGGGGTTCCGGGACGGTTCGCTCGTGGAGGTGGCCATAGACGGCGGTCATGTAGATGTCGCGGGCGGTGCGGGTCTGGTCGGCGGCATCCTCCTGGAAGGCTTGGAGGGCGCCGTCGCCAAGAAGGGAGTAGCCCTGGCTGATGGCGCCAAAGATGGCCCTGGCTGCGAGAGTGCCCTCGGTGACGTGGGAAGGGGGCGTGTAAGGCCACTTTCGGGCGCAGGGCAGGCCTTTCCAGAGATAGAAGTCTAGGATTCCCCGGAAGCCGTGAATGACGTCCAGGCTGGGGAGCGCGGGCAGTCTGGCCATGTTTTCTAGGCGATGATCTGTGTGCCGCGAACGGCGGTCGAGTAGAAGATGACGCTGTCGCTGT
>JAUXAH010000047.1 GCA_030614945.1 Phycisphaerae bacterium | reverse complement strand
GGATGCTAAAGCGGTAATCAATTGTGCTGCTTATACGGATGTCGAAAGGGCCGAGAGCGAAGCCAATCTGGCATACCACGTCAATGGAGTGGCGGTAGGGCGTTTGGGTGCTCTTGCAAGACAAGCCAATATATGGGTCTTGCACATCAGCACCGATTTCGTTTTTGACGGCGAATCCGACAGACCCTATGTTGAGACCGACACGCCAAACCCGATAAATGCTTATGGCAGAACCAAACTCGCCGGCGAGCAGCTTTTAGTTGAAAGCCGCTGCCGCCATTGTATAATGCGTCTCGAATGGACCTATGGTTTGCACGGCAATAATTTTGTAACCAAACTCGTAAAAAAAGCAGAGACTGAGGAACAACTAAGGGTTGTTGATGACCAGGTAGGTTCACCAACAGCTACAACGAAAGTTGCTAAAGTGATTTGCAAGTTGTTGCGGAAAAAACCCGAGGACTTATTTCATTTTACAAGTGCCGGCTATGTTAGCCGTTTTGAAATGGCAAAATTCGTTTTTGATAAACTCAATATGTCAGTTGACTTAAGTGGCTGCAAAACCAGTGATTACGTCAGTGCTGCCGTAAGGCCGTTAAACAGCCGTTTCGATTGCAGCAAAATTAAGGCCTTGCTTGCTGAGCCGATCGAGCCCTGGCAAGTCCCGTTAGAGCGTTTTCTGAGGCATTTATGAGAAAAGTCCTGGTTACAGGCGGTGCAGGATTTATAGGAAGCAACTTCGTGCGAATGGTGCTTTCAGAGCATCCCGATTGCTTTATCGTCAATCTCGATAAGCTAACCTATGCCGGCAATCTCGAAAATCTTGCCGGCCTTGAAAACCACCCTAACCACAAATTTATCAAAGGCGACATTTGCGATGGGGCCCTGATAGAAAAAATCATCGAGCAGCACCAGGTAGATACGATTATTAACTTTGCTGCTGAAAGCCACGTGGACCGTTCAATTACCGGGCCGAAGGTCTTCATCCAAACCAATGTTACCGGCACATTGACCCTGCTCGAAGCCGCCCGTGATAAAAAATTGGAGCGGTTCATTCAAGTTTCGACAGATGAAGTATATGGTTCGCTCGGTCCGGAGGGCAAATTCACCGAACAAACACCGCTGAGTCCAAATTCGCCGTATTCAGCCAGTAAGGCCGCCGCAGACCATCTGGTAAAAGCTTTCGGCCATACCTGGGCGGTAAAATGTAACATCACCAGATGTTCAAACAACTATGGCCCATACCAGTTCCCGGAAAAATTAATCCCCCTGATGATTAACAATGCTCTCAATGATAAAGAATTACCCGTTTATGGTGACGGCTTATATGTGCGCGATTGGCTGTATGTACACGACCACTGCACGGCTATATGGAAGGTCTTGACTGAAGCGCCGCCCGGCGAGATTTATAACATCGGCGGCTGTAACGAAAAGACAAATCTGGAAGTCATTGACCTGATACTTAACCGCCTGGGCAAACCAAAATCGCTGATTAAGCATGTTACCGATAGGCCGGGACACGATAGGCGATACGCCATTGACGCAGGCAAAATAATTAAGGGCCTGAATTGGCGACCCTCCGTCAGCTTTGAGCAAGGTATTAACAAGACCATAGACTGGTACCTCCAGAGTCAAAAATGGCTGGCAAACGTCGTCTCCGGCGAATACCAGAAATATTACGATTCTATGTACTCAAATCGATAAAAGAGCGGAAGGCAAGTCCCATCAATGGCGGATGTGCTAAAAGCAAAAGCAACGATATGCGTTATAAATTACAAAACCCTTGATTTCACACGGCTCTGCCTGCGCAGTATCCGCAAGTTCACGAGCTATCCGTGCGACGTCATCGTTGTCGACAACGATTCGCAGGATGAATCTCTGGAGTATCTCAAACGCTTAAGCTGGATACGTTTAATTGAGCGTCGTCATAAGGCCGGTGAGCCGCGCGGAAGTTATGATGAAGGTGCAGCACTGGACCTTGGTCTTCAGAGCTGTAACACTGAATTTTATGTCTCTATGCACTCGGATACCTTTGTCCAGAAGGACAACTGGATCACCGAACTGATTAGCTGCTTCAGAAATGACGAAAATATTGCCTGTGTTGGTTCCGACAAAATCGAATTGACGCCGAAATGGCGAATCCTTCTCAAGAAAGCAACTGATTTTAAATCCTTCAAGCGCAAAATCCTTCAAAAATCGGGCTCCATCAGCAGATTTCGCTATCACAATCGGACAATATGTTGTATTTACCGAACGGACGTCGTACGCCGCGAGAACCTGTCATTTTTGATGGGTAGAGACCAGGGCCTGACAGCCGGCCAAAAACTCTATTTTGAGCTCCTTGACCGCGGCTACAAGACCGTTGAGTTGCCGGCCTCGATAATGGGCCGATATATCATACATCTTGCTCATGCTACCCAGGCCGTAAACCCACAGGAATTTCCGTTGCAGAAAAGGACAATAAAAAAATGCAATCGAATTATTGACAAAATTTTGTCTCTGGAGATAATTCAGAGCATACTTACGGATAATTCGCTGGATAGCTAAGAATCAATTTGGCAGGTTTGTAGAATCAGGGAGGACTATTAGTATGGACAGTGCTGACAAATCTATGCAGAGCGTTGACGAATCGGTAAAAAAACTACTGTCCGGCGAGGGAAAGAATATTCCCCTCTTCAAGGTCTTTATACCCGAAAGCGTGATGGAGCCTTTGCGCAAGGTTCTGTTGAGCGGCTACATAGGCGAAGGACCCAGGGTGGAGGAATTTGAGCGCCGGCTCGCGCCGTGGTTTGACAACGATAACGTCCTGGCACTGAATAACGGAACCGCTGCACTGCAGTTAGCGCTTAGACTGGCAAACGTTGGCTACGGCGATGAAGTCATCTCAACCGCTATGACCTGCTCAGCAACAAACGAACCGATTCTAACAATGGGGGCAAAAATCGTTTGGGCTGATATTGACCCCTGGACCGGAAATATCGACTACAAGGATGTCGCCGGAAAAATCACACCCAGGACAAAGGCCATTATGTGCGTTCACTGGGCCGGCTACCCCTGCGACCTCGATGAATTGAACGCCATTGCCGCCGAGCACGGGATAAAGCTGATTGAAGACGCCTGCCACGCCTTTAGCTCAACCTATCATGGCAAACCAATCGGTTCACACTCTGACTTCGCCTGTTTTTCCTTTCAGGCGATTAAGGAGATGACGACTGTGGACGGCGGGGCCTTGGTCTGTAAATCCAAAGCTGACTGTGAACGAGGCAGATTGCTCAGGTGGTACGGCATTGACCGCAAGTCAAAACGCAAGGACCTGCGCTGCGAAGCGGATATCGTCGAGTACGGCTACAAGTTCCATATGAACGACGTAACGGCGGTAATCGGCCTTGAACAGCTCAAGTACGTGGGCAAAACTATCGAAAAATATCGCGCTAATGCCGCGCGATATAACGAAGCTTTTAAAGCTCTCAAGGATGTGCGGCCTCTGAGATATAAAGATGACCGCACCAGCGTCCATTGGCTCTATACAATGAGGGTCAAAAACCGCCAGAAATTTATGGAATATATGAAAAAAGCCGGCGTTACCGTATCGCAAGTTCATTCGAGAAATGACACCCACACTATGTTCAGAGATTTCAGGACCGACCTGCCGGGTGTCGATGAATTTACATCTGAGCAGGTCTCGATCCCGGTAGGATGGTGGCTAACAGACAAAGATGTGGAACACATTATCAACGCAGCCGTGGAATATGACCGCCGCTGCCGCCCCAGAGTTCAGGAGGTAAAAAAGTCATCCGGAGAATATGACAAGACTCCGACTCGCCGGGCCAATTTATGACTTTCATTGACTCTGACGACCTTTTGATGTCGAATGCCGTTGAGAAAATGATGTCATCTGCGGTAGTTCAAAATGTAGTTACCCATGATTTCCCAAACTTGCAGAGAACACTTTTATTTTGTAATGGAAATCTCATAAAATTACGGTGATCAAAGTCAATGAAGGTGCCCTGTGTCCCGACTTCCGTTATTCAAACATCCGTTTTTGTATTATAAGAGTAAATGGCGCTATCACAGGTGCAAGTATGCCGAAGCACCACAGGGCCGGGTGGTGAAAAAAATCAACGGTGTAAAACTCGTCTTTGACCTTTCACTCGGCAAGGCCGTTAAAAGTATGTACTTCGATGCTTATGAAATTGAAGTAATCCGAATTATGAAAAAATATCTCAAACCGGGAGGGGTGTTTATTGATGTTGGAGCCAACATCGGTTACCTTTCAGCAGTTGGAGTCGGTTTAGTTGGTAAGGCAGGTCAGGTGCATAGTTTTGAGCCTATGCCGGCATACTTTAGTTACTTGGAGCAAATAGCTGAGTTGAACCCCCAATACAAGATTGTGGCAAATAAGTTAGCTTTGGGTGAAACGGCTGGCCAATCTTGCATTACCAGCCATCGACACGGTACCGGAGCTAATTCGATGGTACCGGGCTTTATCCCTAAAGAACATATTGCCGAGACCCTCAATATCCACGTCCGGAGGTTAGACGAATATATTCAGGAGCACAAACTGTCACATATCTCACTAATTAAGATTGACACAGAGGGCTTTGAATTACCGGTTCTTCGCGGCACTTCTTGCTTCTTCGATGACCATAAGGGCAATCTTCCTCTGATTATTGCGGAAGTTACCCCTCGTGCATTTAAGCTTATGAATAAAAGTGTCTGCGAACTTGAAGAATTTATGTCAAGCTACGGATATAAATCTTATGCGATTTGTGGCCGACACCGTATCGATATAAGAAATATAACTGAGCAAATTGTTACGTTATTTAAAGCATAAATAGTTATTACTTGCTGGCCTACAAAAAATGTCAAAAGCAAAGCGTATTTTTTTTGTTACCGACGAAAGAGATTATAGCGACAAACTTTTTCTCTCCGGACTACGCAAACTAACCAAGGGCCTTATAAGACTTGGCCACGATACCCACGTATTCAACTACAGAAGGGCGTTTCTCCAGGCCGGCCCTATTATGAGCAGAAAATTCGCCAGGCGATGGTGCAAGAAGCGAATGGTAGATCCGCTATTGAACAAACAGGTAAAGGATTACGCCCCCGATATTATCCATGTTGAATTTGCTAATTATCTGAATGCCGAAACCATTATGCTGATGCGACAGGCTGCCCCTGATGCATCCTTTATTGGTGCAGACGGAGACCCTTGGCCGGGGTTGCGTAAAGAACGAATGGAAGTTGCCGCAAAGCTGGATTTGGTGATGGCCACTTTCGAAGGCCAATGGCTTGATTCATATAAAGAGCTTGGTATCAAAACTTCATTTATGCCGAATATGTGCGACCCCGATATTGACCATCGATACGAAGTTGCCCGAAAGTGGAAGACAGATATTCTGTTCACTGGCCAAGCCAAGTTCAAACGTAAACGCTATCCAACTGATGATACAAGATACCATATACTCAGCAGGTTGGTTGATATGAAAAACTGTACGCTATATGGCTGCCTCGACCGACTAAGAATAGGAGGAATTAACTACCTGTACGCGATCAGCGGAGCCCGTATAGGACTAAGTGTAAACGTAGCTAATGATATTAGACTCTATCATTCCGACCGTCTTACACATTATCTTGCCTGCGGGACTTTTGTCCTGGCTAAACGAATACCAGGTTCAGAACTGCTCTTCAAGGACGGTGTACATCTTAGATATTTTGACACAGTAGAAGAATTTTTTGATTTGGCAAACTGGTATCTCTGCCACGAGGCCGAAAGAAAAAGAATCGCAGATGCCGGTATGAAAAGGATTCATGAGGAATTTAACTGTGTTAAAATGGCTGGATATATTCTTGATTTGGTGGAAAAAGGAAGTTACAGTGCGCCTTGGTCATCGTCTTAAAATCCGTCCTTAAATTGTGCAAAGCGGAGTTGTCATTAAAGACACGGCAAAGGAAATAACTTCTATTTTAGAAGAAAATAAAAATAAACGCATAATTGCTACAGGAGATTTTAGTGGAAAACATAGTGCTTCAAAAAATTGAAAAAGAATTAGAGCGTTTCAAGAAAAAGCTGTTCTATTCAGGGCCAAAGCATAAACAGCTTGAGAAGTTGCAGTATAAGCTGGATAATTTGCCTTATGAGATATATAATAAAATTACAAGCGGCAACCTCCATCTTCAAATACCAACAATAAAAAACGCAAACGATACACTGGATAAAATTTTACAAGCTAAATGTTCCATATCTCGTTTTGGTGATGGAGAATTTGGTGTTATGAACGGCGGCCGAATTCATTTCCAGAATCGCTCGCCTAAAATTGCACAGCGACTCAAAGAAGTGATTGGATCAACGAACTCGAATTTGCTGATTGCTTTGCCGGATTGTTTTGGTTCTTTGGACAATTACATGCCGGCTGTGATTAATTTTTGGAGGGATTGGATGTCACGAAAAAGGCAGATGGTATGTTCTTTCCTTGATATGAACCGTATTTATTATAATGCGTTTTTTAGCCGAGTTTATATGCCTTTTAATAAAACAGATGAGCATTACAAAAATTGCAGTGAATATTTTGAGAAAATCAAGAAAATATGGGCAGATAGAAATGTTGTTATATGCGAGGGTGAAGGAACACGATTTGGTATGTTTAACGATCTTTTAGCCGGGGCTAAATCGATATCGCGTATTCTTTGTCCTGCTCGCAGCGCATTTGATAAATATGACGAAATATTATCTACTTTTAAGGGTATCAGCACGGACAAACTTGTATTGGCTGCGCTTGGGCCTACAGCGACTGTTTTAGCTTATGACTTGTGCAATCAGGGATATCAGGCGATCGATGTCGGACAGCTTGACCTGGATTATGAATGGTTTTTGAGAAAAGAAGTAGTATTAGGTGCACCGTTGGAGTTTAAGTATGTTGACGGTAGTCGTAAGGGCAGAAAAATTCGACGTCTGGAAGACCCTGAATACAAAAGGCAAATCATAAAAATAATAGTTTAAACGGATCAAAAAACAGAACTTGGCAAAAATAATAGCAAAGTAAGCGTGATATATGGAAAAGTAAATTAACTTTATTGCAATCTCAACCATCAAAAGGCGAGATAAGTAGATGTTTTTATGCCATCTTTGCAGGAAAAAGGAAATTACCGTGCACCTTGGTCATTGGTGTCTTAAAATCTGTCCTTAAATTGAGCAAAATATTGTGTTTTGATAAAGGGCTGATAGTGGATTTGTTTATCTTGACCAATAATCCGAAACGTGCAAGCTTCAGGCAGCGGATTGAGGTTTACCTGGATATTTTGCGCGATAATGGCATCGAGTGCGAGGTTGCCCGCTTTCCACCCGGTTCTTTAGCCAGACGAAAGCTGTTCAAGCAAACAGCGAATTTTGATGGTGTTTTTCTACATAAGAAACGACTGAATTTCCTTGACGCTTTCTGGCTGCGCCGCTATGCCAGAAAAATCATTTACGATTTTGATGATGCGATAATGTACTCTGATAAGCGTCCGGACAGGCCGAGCCGTAAACGGCAAAACTCTTTTCAAAGAACGGTTAAACTGGCTGATATGGTTATAGCAGACAATTCATATCTTGCCAATCATGCGCGGAATTTTAACAGAAACGTCGAGGTGCTTACAACCGGTCTGAACGTGAGCAATTACAAACAGACTGTCAGTCCGCCGGACGACGGGAAAATCCGCCTTGTTTGGATTGGCAGCAGTGTCACACTCAAGTACCTCACAGAAATCAAACCCGCCCTTGAGAAAATTGGCTCTCGCTTTGACAATGTCGTCTTGAGAATAGTGTGTGATGAGTTTTTCGATTTGGAGAATATAGAGGTAGAAAAACGCCCGTGGTCTTTGGAAACTCAAGCTGTTGATTTAGCCCAAAGCCACATTGGCCTGGCGCCATTGCCGAACGACAGATTCGCGCGTGGTAAAGCGGGCGGGTTTAAGATTTTGCAATATGCAGCCGCAGGCTTACCAGTGATTGTAAGCCGTGGTGTGAAAGCCCTGTGTGTTCGAGAAGGGATCAATGGGTTTCTTGCCTGTGATTGTGCTGATTGGGTTGATAAGATATCTCGACTGTTAAACGATTCTCAATTAAGAAACAGGATGGGCCGGGCAGCAAGGGCGGATGTCCAGCAATTTGATTTGAAGGTACTGGGAGAGAAACTCGTGAGCCTGATTAAAAAATGTGCCGAGTAGATTGGTCGGGAAGCAAAAAATGAAACCTTTAATTAGAATTGACTTAGAACAAATAATCAACAAAAACACTACCGTAATTATCGAGCTGGGATGCGGCCGGAAGAAAAAGCAGGGCAGAATTGGTGTTGACAAACTGGATTTGCCAAATGTTGATATAGTGGCTGACCTGGAAGACGGACTTTCTTTCCTGCCTGATAACTCTGTTGACCAGATTCACAGCAGGAGTGTTTTTGCACATATAGAAAATTTTGAGAATTTGATGCGGGAGATTGTCAGAGTTTTAAAAAAGAATGGCACCGCACATATTTTTGTGTCGCATTTTTCCAATCCGTATTACTTCTCGGATTACACACATACAATGTTCTTTGGCTTATATACTTTTTATTATTTCGTAGAGACAAAACATCAACCAAAAAGAAAGATTCCCAATTTCTATACGGATATCAGAATAAGAATCGTATCCCAACGACTTGTATTTACATCTCCCTTTTGGTTTAGACGGCGAATTAAAAAACTCTTCGGCCTCGTAGTTAATTGCCATCGCTCAATACAGGAATTCTACGAAGAAAATCTCTGTTATATTTTTCCATGCTACGGAATTGAGATAGTTTTTGCTCCGAGCAGATGAAAAAGCTTAAATCCTGAATAATAACTGCCAGGAATATTTACCAAGCAATATTGCGGAATTCTTGACCTTTGCTGCGTTTTTTGCGCGTATTCTTTTGTTTAATGTTACAGTTGCAAATATATATGTAACAGTACCAACAGCGATGTTGCAGATGTTCCCCAGAATAACTGCAGGCTTGAAAACAAAACTAAAAAGCCTCGTAGTCAATTTGCCCCGATGTTTCCTGAAAAATGTAAGCAGACTTGTCAGCATCAATATGTGGTTCATCACAGATATTTGGCTGGCAGACCGTCCCCCTAAATGAGTTATCACTGCATCCGGTATAAATACTGAACGCCAACCAGCCTGTTTTAACCTGTAACATAAATCAACCTCTTCATAAAACATGAAGAAGTTTTCATCCATAATTCCAACATGGTCTATTACAGATCGTCTTACCATTAAAGCTGCTCCGGAAAGCTGGTCAACATCGACTTGACCGTCATAATTGAAATCTTTCATCAATAATTTCTCGTATTCACTTCTGAAAATCCACAAAAACCTGAATGCCGTGTGCCGGTATAAAGCCCCTCGGAACGTAGGAAAACGTCTGGTTGATGGCTGAGTCATACCATCTTCATTCAAAAGCTTCGGCCCACAAGCGCCCGCATCGCTGTTTCCATCCATAAAATTCATTAAAACATCCAGTGAGAGCGGGTGCACAATTGTGTCAGGATTCAAGAAAAGCAGATACTGGCCCCGTGACTTTTTAATACCCTGGTTATTTCCCGCCGCAAAGCCGCGATTTTCCTTATTAGCAATTATAGTCACGTCGGGGAAGTCATGCTTAATGTGAGCTACGGTGCCGTCAGAGCTTGCGTTATCAACGACAATTATCTCGAACTCTGCACGAGGCCGGTTTTCTTCTATTGACCTAAGACATCTGACCAGGTCTTCTCGTACGTTCCAGCTAACTATGATAATCGAAAGTTTCATATTATTTGCTCTGTAATTTCGGCCTGACAACGGTCACAAAATGCTTATACCTGACATCAGAAAGAGAATTCAACAGCATCATATTCAACAGTTTGAAAGTCCGGCTGGAGGTAGGATGTATTCCTTCTAACTCTAAAATTTCACAATCCAGTTGGTCGAACATCTTCACGATACTTTTGTAGGTAAAGAACCTTAAGTGGGTCTTGTCCAATATGCCATGGTCTTTATAATCCCAATTACCATGCAAAACTAAGTCAACAAAAGCGCGGTAATACCTGATATTTGGTATTGAACTAATTATAACGCCGGCCTGTGTTAATTTTGTTTTAAGAGCGCATAATAAAGAATACGGATCAACTAAGTGCCCCAAAATATCGAAGAGAATGATGCAGTCAAAATAGTTGTTTGGGATTTCGTGAAGCGACTCCAGTGCATCTGCATTGATTACTTTATCCAGTTTTTTCGCTGCTTCCTGAGCCGCCGTCTTGTTAATCTCAACCGCCCAGCTTTCGGTATCGAATCTCTCCTTGAGCAGAGCAGAAAACTCCCCAAACCC
>JAUXAH010000489.1 GCA_030614945.1 Phycisphaerae bacterium | reverse complement strand
GCGGCATGAGCGCTGGGCCAGGCCCATTTCTTTCCGTTGGGACTGTCATTGTCCCTGATTGCTTTCAGAGACATCGTTATCACACTCGTCACCCCTAAGGCCCTTAGCATCGCCCCCGCCCTTTGTTTGTTAAACTCATCCTGGTTTTTTGCACTCGTCGCATACCAGAGACTTGACGCCGCAAGGTGTGTCCACGGAGAGCCAATTATGTTAAAACTCTCATCTGTAAAACCGTGGAATACTCGTGGATTATCGAAGTTCTCAGCCAGCTCTTTATCGGCGTCGCTGCTGTGCATCGCAATACTTGCGCCGCCGGCCAGAAGCAAAGCGACCATATTATCCGGTTTCAAAAAGGTCTCTTTTGTATCTTCAATAATCCTCTTCGGCCAATCTTCAATATTGAGCGTGGCGGACTCAAGAAGAAAGCCCGATGTCTCAGACAGCTCCTCCAGGCCCTCTTTTGAACCCTCGATAACCTTGCCTGGCAAACTGACAAGTCCAGCCCCGGCGGATTCAAGGAAACCTTCCTTTTCAGATAGCTGCTCTGCTTGACTCGCCCCGCCCCTCGGAGGGGCGGGACTCGCACAGCCGGCAGCAAAAATCAAGCCTGCAAAAACAAGCCCCAGCCAGCATCGGTTCCAGCAATATGCCCTCATTTGAAAAAATCCACAAAAGTTATTAAATTCACACCCCACACAACTAATTCACGCTACAATATATTACGGCTATTATCGAAGGAAACTACAGAAGATTGTGGTGGTTTCGCTAAAAAAAATGCTTATTTCGATTGTGGCTTGGCCATCCTGGCCAAGATTCCATTTGCAAATCACGGGCAGGATGCCCGTGATACGTATATCCGCTATTCTTTAGTCCTCGAAGGGAACAGCAGCCGAGTAGTTTGGTGCCTCTTTGGTTATTTGTATATCGTGCGGATGTGATTCGCTGACCGACGCCGAGCTTATGCAGACGAACCTCACGTTCTTCCTCAGCTCTTCAATATTTCGTGCCCCGCAATAGCCCATACCGGCCCGCAGTCCGCCAACGAATTGATAAACAAAATCATCCAGCGTCCCCCGATACGGCACTCGCCCTTCTACGCCTTCCGGCACGAGTTTGTCCTCCTCCGTGGAGCTTTTTTGTCCGTATCTCTCCGCCGAGCCTTTGACCATCGCCCCCAGAGACCCCATACCTCTGTATTCCTTGAACTGCCGGCCCTTGTAGATAACCAGCTGTCCGGGGCTTTCCTTCAGACCCGCAAACAATGAGCCAATCATCACGCTCGAAGCCCCGGCGGCAATTGCTTTGGTTATATCGCCTGACTGCCTTATGCCACCGTCGGCAATGACCGGAATATTATGCTTTTCGGCCACCTCGGCACAGTTGATTATCGCAGATACTTGCGGCACTCCCACCCCGGAAATTATTCTGGTGGTGCAAATTGCGCCGGGCCCAATACCGACTTTCACGGCATTTGCACCGGCTGCTATCAAGTCCTCCGCCGCCTCACCCGTCGCAATATTGCCCGCGATCACATCAATATCGTACTCGGCCTTAATCTTCTTTACGGTATCGATAACATTCTGCGAATGCCCGTGAGCGGTATCGACTACGATAATATCAACATCCGCTTTTATCAGAGCGCCGATTCGCTCGTAATCGTGAACGCTCACCGCCGCACCGACGCGCAGACTGCCCCGCTGGTCCCTCGCCGCTCTCGGATACTGCTGAACCCGGTCGATGTCCCTCATAGTAATCAAGCCCGCCAGCTCGCCTCTTGAATTGACCAGAAGTAACTTCTCAACCTTGTGTTTTTGCAGCGTTTCCTTTGCCTCTTCAAGTTTC
>JAUXAH010000072.1 GCA_030614945.1 Phycisphaerae bacterium | reverse complement strand
CTATGATAATCGGATAAACCATAGCCCCTCTAACCTGTGAGCGAGTTTCGGCTTCCCCGTCCAGATACTCTGCCAATTTTTGCAGCATCCCACTCAGCGAGCCGCTAATCTCCGCTGCATCCACCATATTTATATAAAGATTGCTGAATACCTGCGGATGCTCGGCAAGCGCCTGCGAAAAGCTTTGTCCGGCTTCGATTTGATTTTTCAAATCAGTGATGATTACCTTGAATTTTTTCTTCTCTTCCTGCTTTGCTATTGACTCAAGCGAATCCTGAAGGCTGATACCGGCCCGGACCATAACTGCAAGCTGATTCGTAAAGTTCAGAATATCCTTCCGGCTCGGCCCGAACTCAACGCTGAAATTCCGTATCTTTTGCAGTATGCTTGCCTGCTCGCTCGCGGGAGAACGTTTGGCCGCAATTTTTTTGCGCTGTTTTTGTTCCGCTTGTGTTTGAGCTTGCTGCCGATTTTCTGCAACTGCAGCCGCACCTTCATAATTTCGCCAGGATTCTTCGGACATATTCTCACCCTTTTGTAATTGGTAACTGGTGAGTGGTAATTGCTTACCAATTAACCAATTAACTAATTAACCAATCTGCTTATTACTCTGGTCCCCTCTTTGTGGATTTGTTGGCCCTGCGGCTCAGGGCAAAATCGAAGCCCCTTCAGGCGGCTGGACAACTTCAAACCGCTCCATAGGGGTAAGCACCTTCTCCATCCTCCCCGGATTGGTTGCCCGTGCAATTGCCTCTTCCCTGTCCAGGTAACCCTTGAAATACATATCGGCAACGCTAATATCCATATTCTGCATCCCCACCCTGCGGGAAGTCTCAATAATATTGGGTATCTCGTAGATTCTGTTCTCACGAATACAGTTTCTAACCGCTGAGGTACACAGCAATATCTCCGTACACGGAACCATCCCCGATTCATCTATCCGTCTAAATAAGGTCTGCGAGATAACGGCCTGCAGCGTATTAGCCAGCATCGTTCGAATCTGGTTCTGCTGATTCGCAGGATAAATATCTATAATACGCTCAACAGTCTGAGGAGCATTAATAGTGTGCAGCGTACTAAAGACAAGGTGTCCGGTTTCAGCAGCGGTAATTGTTGAGCTTGTAGTTTCCAGGTCTCGCATTTCGCCGACCATAATGATATCAGGGTCCTGACGCAATACGTGCCTTAGCCCCGATGCAAAATCCGGACAATCAGAACCGATTTCACGTTGTTCTATCATACTCTTTTTGTTCTCTAACGCATATTCGATAGGGTCTTCCAAGGTAATTATGCGCTTCCTGTACTTTGTATTTATCAATCCTATCGTCGCAGCGAGCGTCGTGCTTTTACCAGAACCGGTATGGCCGGTTACGAGAACCAAACCTCTTGGCAAGTCCGCCAGCTCTTTGACTATCGACGGCAGGTGCAATTCGTCTATCGAAGGAATCTGATTCGGAATCACTCTAAATGAAATTGCAATCGTATCACGTTGATAATGAGCATTGACGCGGAAGCGATGGCCGTCATCGATGGCTGTCGAAAAATCAAGGTCTCTTTTCTCTTCAAAGGTTTTGAATCTTTCCGGCCCGATCATAGTAATAAGTATTTCTTTTGCATCTTTATCGGTGACGGCAGGGAAATCCATATCGAGCAATTCGGTATTCTTGCGCAATACAGGAGGCATCCCAACGTTGATATGCACATCGCTGGCCTTTTTCTCTATCGCCTTTGCCAATATGGTTTTTACACCTACCATATCACAACCTTCTAAATAAGCTCACAAGTGCACTTTCAAATACAAAGGGCAGCTTTATTCCGACAGCTTCAATACTATTTCCACACCTTCCGATTCAAGCTTAACGAAACTATCGCTAATTTGCCGAACCTTAAAACCTCTTATTGAATCTCCCTCATAGAGGATTCTATCATTAATCATACAGCAATTGCCCTGGTCCGATCGCATAATGCTCAAAAGCTGCAGGTTCTTTGTTTGCTGTCTTAGCCACTGTCGCCTCATCCTTTCGGCCTCAATATCAGAACTCCTTCCTTCGGTATCGGAAGTTTCCCCTACATTGTCCAAAAACATCTCGAGTTCAAACGGATTTTTCACAAGCTCACCGACCTGCACCTGCTGCACGTCCGAAAACTCATCAAATTTCTTAACTATCTCATCCATCCGGCTAAACATTTCGGACCTAACGCCGGTAAGCCGCTTGATCGCCTTCTCAATCTGCACCTCTTCCGTGTCGACGGACGCTGCCGCTGTTTGGGGCGCGCTCTTTTTTATCATAAACCAAAGACTCAACAAGCCTATGCCAAACAAAACAGCAAGCAGTATTGTGGTCTTGCGAACTTGTTTCCCCTGAGTCGCTACGGTTAGATATTCTTGCTCTTGCGTTTCCTTGGTACTATCAGCAGGCCTCTTACCAGCGATCTTGCGCGGTTTTGGCACCAACGAATCTTCAGGTTCTTGCTCACGTAAAAAAGACAGCATAGCCAAGCTCCATTAAAGTTGGTAATTGGTAATTGCTTACCATTTAACCAATTACCATTTATCCGGTTTTATTCTGAAAAAATATACTCACTATGAAATTAGCTGCTATTTGTCCCTCCCCCCTGGTTTTTTTCTTTAACTCAAGCTCGCGGATTTTCATTATTCGAGGAAGCTGCTCAAGCTCCAGGAGGAACGAATAAAACGAATTAAAATTCCCTTCTAATTCCATTTTCAACGGCTGTTCAATATAACCGCTGTTATCCTTTTTCGTCAGCGTTCGAATTGTTTTGGGCTTTAGCCCCTGCCTTTCTGCAATTACAGTTACGTCCCGAAGCACCTTGTCAATTTCATTCGTAGGCGGCAGCTTGCTTTCAAAAAATTCGACCGCCTCTTGTAATTGCTCAAGCTGCTCTGTAAGACCCTCTGCTGCGACACTGGCCTGCTCAAACTCGGCCAATTTGGCCAATTTCGTCTCAACCCGCCCTTTCTGCTCAGCAAGATGCCTGTTAGCCGACTTGATCGGATATCGGTAGCCGACCACAGCTACCCCTAACAGCAAAATGAAAAACACGGCTTTTCTAAAATGGCCTGTCATAGTTTTGCCCTTTATAAAGTGACATTGGATTAAAGACCACAAACGCACCGCCCTGCATCCGGATGGAAAGGCGAACCATTACCCAATATCAGCATTAAAAATTCCATACTGAACTCTCAGCTTTTGTTCTAATTCTCTCAACGTCTTGACTACTAAGTTGAACGTCTTTTCTAACCATTGCCGTCAACTTGAATTGCCTGTATGTCATATCTTCGATTTTATATTCTTTTGATTCTACCAGCGCCACATTGTACAGCAAACTTGAACTGCTCAGCCGCTCAATATAGGCGGCAACTTGAAGGTCGCTCGCAGCCATGCCTCCAATATCTATATGTGTCTCCAACAATTTCTCTCGTGACACTTCCGCCTGAGCTGCCGTCGCCTTTTTGGCTTGCGCTTCCCTGTATTTATTGGCTGCCCCGGCAACACGTCTGGCCTGCTTCGGCTCCTTCTGAACCAGGCTCAGTCGTAAAAGCGACACCCCCGGCGGCAGGGTATTCGTCAACGATGCCAACAAAACACTTCTCGGCACCGGTTCAAGCAGTTCTGCAATGGTAAGAGCCGTCTTCATCATCACCTTGCGCTTTGTTTGAAGCTCCTCAAATTGTCTTATGGCCTCTTGTGCCCGGACCATTTTTGCATTTACAAGTCCTCCCTTCGCTCTGAAGGAACGCTGGCGAAGCTTGATAGTCAGAAACGAACCGCCCAATGCCGCCATTACTACCCCAAGCAACACAAGATAAAGCAAGTTTGTTCTGCGAGATTCGCTGCTTTGCGTGTAATCATCAGGCACAAAATTTATATTAAGCATTTTTTAACTCACCCTCTCTTATACCTATGACAAGCTAAGCCCGAAGGCGGTAGCCCAATTGACTCGACAATTCCTTCTCTCTATCGGCAGCCCCAAACGCTCTTCCGGTCGTTTGGGGTCCCTCCCCGAACGACAGGGATTAGGCATTTTCACTGCTGCCAGACAATCAGCCATCTGAGCCGGCATTTCCAATTGCTTCGCTATTGTCGTGCATATGTCTTTATCTACAGCCTGACCCGAAAGGAAAAGCAAACGCTCTACCTGGGCCTTTGGGTACATCGAGGCGAAGTGCCGTCTGCAGGAAGTCAACTCCAATACCAATCTCGCTACTATTTCATCCCCATCGAGCTGCTTGGCTCCTATTGGTATCGAACGAGCAAAAAGTAGTGCCTTATGGCGACAAATTACAACATTCGTACAGTTCGCCTCTATATCAAGCAGCATCGCAACCGCTTCAACATCCGTTTTGCGCCTGGCAAAAAACCTCGTATAGCTGTTCGTTAGTGCTACCGGCCAAACACCAATAGACTTAATCGTCAGACCGGCCTTTTCGTACACCGCCAGATGTCTATCAATAATCTTGCGCTCAGCAGCTATCACCAGAACGTTGTCCTCCTCCGTCGGAATGTACTTTATCATTGCGTCATCAGGTTCAAACGGCAATTTTTGTTTTATCTTTGAGCAGATAGCATCCGGCAGTTTATCGTTATCTACCCTCGGCATTCTTATATGGTCAATAAACAGCTCACTTGCCGGTAGTGCCGCTATCGCCTCTCTGCCCTGAAATCTTCCGTTTGCTGTCAATTTACGTATAGTTTCGATGGCCCATCTTTGCCAGCTGGCGCTGCCGGCATTGACATTCTTGGGCCGATTTTCACTGCCGCCGGCAATTACACTTATATGACCTCCGTTTTCCCCAAGCTGGACCAGCTTCAGGCTGTCTCGTCCCACATCCACACCAATCGAATATGTGCGGTTTTTCAAAAACCAAAGCATATCAATTTCACCCCGTTAGAAATATCCCCTTTTTCGTGTCATATTCTTATAAGTCTCTCCAGGCATCCCGTTAATAGAATTTCTCACGGGGTTCACCCACAAAAGCGCATCCGCTATCACCATCCACGCCTCTAACACTTGTGCGGGCTCCCATCTTCCGACAGCTCACCAAATGGCTCCCTGCCCCCAATCTCATCATCGTTCAAAGTTGATACCCGCATTAAATTACTTGGGCGCATCCCGCACCAATTAGGCATGAGCTGAGCTCGATTGGTGCGGAACTAATTAAAATATAAGAAACAGCCCCCTGACCAGCCAAACGTGAGCAAAAATATTCGGACGTTGTTCTGCAAAGTATTGCAAAAAACTGATTCCACTGCCGATAAAATCCGCGATTCTAACTGCTGACCGAAGATAAATTCATAACAGTCTCGGCTTACAGACGTCTGCAAAACGCTTTGAAGAGAGAAAAAACTTTTTAAAAACGACAAATTTTCCGAATAAAATAAAGTTTTCTCTTTTCAAAAGGGTATTGCGGCGCGTCAAAGTTTTATCGGATGAGCCCAGCCCCTGCCGCAGGGGCGGGGTGAGCAAAAAAATAAACCTTATAGGACAAACTTTTACGCCTATTTTTAGATATTAAGCCCCCCAATACAGAACAACACTCACCGTGGCAAATCTTTAAGAAATGGGAAATTTTCTACGTCGATTAAATCAGCGAAATCTGCGCAATCTGTGCCCCTGCGTCCGATTCACTCAGCTTTCAACTGCCTTTTCATCAAATCGGCAACTGCCGTTTGTATCGCCTTGTTCTCAAACAGCACTTCATAAACTGCCTGCGTAATCGGCATCTCAACATTATATCGGCCCGCAAGCACAATAACCGATTTGCACGTAGCAATGCCTTCGATAACCGATTCGGTAGCCCTTTGCGCTTGCTCTATACTTTGCCCTTTGCCTATCCTTTCGCCGAACGAGCGGTTTCTTCCCTTCGGCGAAATGCAGGTTGTCACCAAATCACCGAGACCCGTTAATCCTGCAAACGTCTGAGGCCTTGCCCCCATCGCCACCCCTAATCTGGTTATCTCGGCAAGTCCCCTGCACAAAAGAGCCGCCTTTGCGTTATCGCCGGCCCCCATCCCGTCTATAATTCCTGCGGCAATAGCAATAATGTTCTTGCAAGCCGCAGCCAATTCAACGCCGACAACGTCGGTATTAGTATAAACGCGCAGCCAGGGACAATTGAAAGTGTACTGGACCTCTTTGGCCAGTCCCTCATCGCTCGAAGCGGCGCACGCCGTCGCCGGAAGTCTTCTGGCCAGCTCATCGGCAATCGTAGGCCCGGAGAGCACAGCATATCTCGTCGCTCGTCCCTCGTCCCTCGTCCCTCGTTTTTCGCCCAGCACGTCGGCAAGTATTTGAGTCGGACGTAGCAGCGTATCGTTCTCAATGCCTTTGGCAACCGAGACAATCGGGACACCATCAGGAACATATTCTTTTAGCCGGTCCCAAATCCGGCGTATAAACTGACAGGGCACAGCAGAGACAATCAAGTCGGCACCTGCCATTATACGCTCATCTTCAGGTTCAAACAGTAGGAGCAGCTCCCCGTGGTTGCCCGAAGGCAGCTTATAGCCGGGCAGAAATCTTTTGTTTTCGCCGGCCGAGGCTATCTGCTTCAACTGCTCACGGTCGTAACCCCACATTTTAACGCTTGGTTTTTTTTTCACCACCGAGTTGCCGCGAATCGTTGATTTTAATTTTTTCTCTGCGTTCTCTGCGGTTAATCTTTTCTCGCAGAGCAGAATAGCCAGAACGGTCGCCATCCCACCATCGCCGATTATGGATATATTCTTAAACATAGAGAAGATTATAGTTGCCATCCCCGGAATTGCAATGTATTTGTCATTCCTGCGAAAGCGGAAATCTACTCTCTCGGCAGCCGGGTGGCAGCCTCAAGCGCAGCTTGGGGATGGCTCTGCCCTATATAACCATACAAGCAAAACAAGCTGGTTTTTACCAACAAAGATGACATGCACTCGTCAAAAAGGTAGAGGCCAAAATCCCTTGACATAAGCAGGGTTGCACGAGTATAATATAAACAAACAATACAAGAAAAAACGTGAAGGCTTTGACCTTATTCCGTTAAAACATTACGGAAAATACATACCTGATTTGGAAGGTGGCTATGGCTATCAGCAAACAGACCTGGGAAAAGATTATCGTCGCACTTCTAATAGCTATAACGGTAGGAATAGCAAAGCAAATCTATCGCAAACTGCGCAGCCCGGCCAATCACATTTTTCTTGCCCTGGTGAATTTATTCTATTCAATATTTGTCTTTCTATTATTAATGTCATTTGTTGCGGGCAGAATCAAAGTAATAGCTGAAACCTTTCCTCAGTTTAGAATCTTTACGAATTCATGGCTATTTGTACCATTCGCGATTGTGAGTCTTGGCTTCATATACATTTTCCTTATCCTTCTTCTGCGGTGGTATTTTGAAAAGAAACCTTTAAGTGAAGTCGCCGGGATTTTTGTGAAGTCTATCGCCAAGGGTACAAAGGCCGTAAAAGATACAGTTGCTGCAGCTATTAAAGCAAGCGCTTCGGGAGCGAGGAAAGCGGTAAAAAAGACAGCAGATGGCGCATCCACTATTACAAAAGCAACTGCTAAAGGCGTCGGCAAAGCCGCTTTAGCTGTTAAGAAGACGGTCTCAAGTCCAATTAAGAAGCCTACCCACCAAAACCCTGAGCAGGAAATTCATTCCGGCGAAAATACGCAGAAAGAATAGCCCGACCGTTCTCAAAGTCTCCACGACCGGCAGGTATCTATAAGGAAGAGTTAACACATAATAAACAGGGCGTAGTGGGCAAAAATCAAATCTTTTTTCTGTACCGTAGCACGATAAGCGGGTTTTGGGCGAATTTTGGGCCAAACAGCACTCTTCTTCAGGGAATTTAATAAAAAGCCCCTGCTTTCCGGAGGAACGGTGATGAAAAAGAAAAGGCAGGGGCTTAAATGGTTAAGACGCTTCAATTATACCTATTTCGCTAATAAAGTCAAGCCTTTTCTTCCTCGTGATGACCCATTTTTGCAAGGGTTTTGGCCATAAGCAATGATTTTTGAATAAGTTGTGTCATTCTGATGCATATTATCGCTCAGGCAGGTTAGAATTTTTCTTCTCTGTTGACAAAAACTACCCCATCCTGAGCTTGTGAG
>JAUXAH010000566.1 GCA_030614945.1 Phycisphaerae bacterium | reverse complement strand
GTTTCGTATTTCGTGCTTCGTATTTCGTATTTATCTTCTGGAGTGTCTCACTGATTTGTTATTCAGAAATCAGACAAATTTCTTTCTGATGCTTTCTAACTTCCCAAAGCATATAAGCTCGTCGCCCGAAAGAATTTTGGTATCTGCAATAGGGTTGGGTATGGTCCTGTCGGCCCGAATTATCGCCAGAACCATGATATCATGCTTTTTCAGCTCGGATTCGGAAAGCGCTTTATCCAGTACGGGGTGATCTTCACGAATTTTAATCTTAGAAACCCCATAGCCGCCGGTTGCCACTATGAGCTCTTCACAGGAAACAGGTTTAATAAGCTCTCTCTTTACAATACGTTCCCTTAAAACATTTGTTAGTCTTCGAGCGAATTTCGTATTAGTAAAAACCTTATAAATGATATATATAGCAGCCACAATAACTGTCAAATTTAGCCACGGCAGCACCCTGTCCGGAATGGCAAATGGCAAAAAAGGAATGGACAGTTTATCTGCTATAGTGGGCGGCCTTAAGGAATTAGCAAAGGTCGCAATCATAGTAACAAGGCCAGCATGACCCAAAACTATAAGGACCGAAGCAATACGCCGTCTTTGGGGATTGCCGGTAATCAATTCGGCTTCCTTTGTTGTAAATCCGGTTGCTGTAAAACACGACAGCGCTTGAAACTTTGCTAACGACCATTCGAGACCTGTAAGCTGGAACACTATTGCACCTATTCTGACTACTATGAATGAGATAATAAGCACGATAATAAATAATATTGAATTCATAATTGGCTCTCCTTAAATTGTCCCCGTAACGATACGCCTGCCGAAACCACTCACCATCAATTATCACCGGTCAACAGTCAATAATCAATTGAAAATGCCCACCGCTTACCTCGAAATTCTTATGATATTTTTATTCTTTCCCCTGTTTTTACATGCAATTTATCGTTGGCATTCCCGTTTTTTAAGCTAATCTCAAACGTATTGCTTGAGCCCTCTACCAGGAACAATTCGCCCTCTTTTGCTGTATGATAATTCGGACAGTATCTCATCGTATATCCTTTTTCGGCTATTTCCACAGAATACTTATCCTTCTTTTGCTTCGCCAGATTAGTTACGACATTTCCGAATCTATCGATTCTGACGACTATTCCTTCTCTGCCCTTTTGATAAAGTTCCAGCTTCTCTATTTCACTTATTTTTTCACCTATGGTCTCAAAATTACCTGTATCAATATTCGCAGCCGCCTTTGCAAAAACATCTCTGCCGTGAAACGTTCGGCTTGCATCTCCGGGAATGGCAATCTCTCTTATATCGATTATTTTCTGCTCGGCAAGTGTTTCCCAGAGCAGGCCGTTATCAGGCCCGACAAAATAATATTTTTCTGTTTTCACTCCTACCGCTTTTCTTTCCGTACCAACACCGGGGTCAACTACGCAGCAAAACGTTGTCCCTTTCGGAAAGTATTTGTAATTATTTTTAAGCAGCCACGAAGCTTC
>JAUXAH010000426.1 GCA_030614945.1 Phycisphaerae bacterium | reverse complement strand
GCAAACCTATGGCACTGAATTATAATACTTTTGAAAAAATTGTTTAACCAAACGGCTAAAATATCTCTTATGAGCAAAGCCAAGTATGATATTCGAATAGGCACCTCAGGATGGCATTATAATCACTGGTCAGGGCTGTTTTATCCCCCTAACCTGCCAAAGAATAAGTGGTTTGAGCACTACGCAGAGCATTTTGACACCGTGGAAATCAACAATACCTTCTACCAGCTACCGAAGGAGCAAACTTTTAAGAATTGGCACAAACAAGCCCCTGAGAATTTTCTCTATACTGTAAAAGCCAATCGATACATCACCCATATTAAACGGCTGAAAGACCCACAGGAGTCGCTCGAGCGGTTTTTCGAGGGAGTCCGGCTGTTAAAGGGAAATCTCGGGCCTGTTCTTTATCAGCTTCCGCCGAATTTCCACAAAGACCTTGACCGGCTGAAAGCTTTCTTGTGTGTTTTGCCCGAAGACCGGACAGCCGTTTTCGAATTCAGACACGAAAGCTGGTTTTCAGAAGATACTTTCAAGCTGCTTAGCGAATTTAATGTTGGCTTTTGTATCCACGATATGCCGGGTATGAAAGTACCTCGCGTGGTTACAGCCGATATAATTTACATCCGCTTTCACGGCCCAACAGGCAAATACCAGGGAAACTATTCCAAAGCCGCATTACAAAACTGGGCAAAGTGGCTAACCGGGCATACCAAAGGAGCTCGCAGCATCTATGCCTATTTTAATAATGACATCCACGCTTATGCTATTCGTAACGCAAAAACATTAAAAGAGCAATTTCATATCTCGTGAACCCCGTTAGAAATTCTACGATGGTGTGCTTAAAGAGATTTATAAGAGTATGATACAAGAAGGGAAAATTTCTAACGGGGTGAACCGTGAAGCGAATCACGAGCCACGAAACACGAACTACCAAAGGACGTTTAGTCCCTTTTCAATTGCGTATTGACGCACAGATTCAATTTCCTGCCTGGTTGGCCGACGGCTTATCTCGCTATGCTCAAAGGCCTTGAAGCACGGACGGTACTGGTCCATTACATTGATGGTAGTTGAACGCGAAATTTCCTCTGCCAGAAAGTCTATAATCTTGAAGCTCCCCGCCAGGTTCTCCGGCAGAACCAGATGCCTGACCAAAAGCCCGCGCGCAGCAAGGTCTTTCTCCACTTGCAAATCGCCCACCTGCCGATGCATCTCTTTGACAGCCGCGAAATTTACCTCCGGATAATCGGCTGCGCTGGAAAGTTTCTCGGCAGCCGCTGAATCCGAATACTTCATATCCGGCATATAAATATCCACCAAACCGTCAAGTAATTTTAGCGTTTCAACCAAATCATAGCCACCGGTATTGTAAACTATCGGCAGCGTCAGGCCGGACTTTCGCGCCAATTCAATCGCTGCCGCAATAGCCGGGACAACGTGAGTAGGAGTAACGAAGTTAATATTGCTGCAGCCGTGATTTTGCAGCTCAACCATAGATTGGGCCAACTGCTCAATCGTTATCTGGCGCCCGTGGCGATGATGGCTGATATCGAAGTTCTGACAAAAGATACACCCTAAGTTACAGCCGGCAAAAAATATAGTCCCCGACCCACCGAAGCCGACAAGCACGCTTTCCTCACCGAAATGCGGCCCCACAGAGCTAACCACCGGCATATCACCAATACCGCAAAACCCTGTTTGCCCCTTGCTGCGGTTGACCTTGCACATACGGGGACAGAGCGTGCACGGATTCATACGCTCCCACAACTGCTGAACGGATTTACTAAAAGAACCAGCATTGGCTGGCAAAGATGTCATAATCAGGCTTTGTTTCTAAACCTCCCTTTGGCAGCGCTTTTCAGTTTACAGTTTAGCCGTCACCGGCACGGCGATGCCATATTCAAAAATACCCCTAACTAAATCCACACTTAACTTTACAAACAGCACCCAACTATTTCAAGATAATTACCGTCAAAGCATATATCTTCGGCTGCCAACCAAACTCCTGCTTGAATGCTCTGAAGATTTGTGGTAATAAATTACTGTGCTATGAAAGCTCGAATGAAAAAATTGTTGGTTGCGGCTGTATTTACTATCTGCCTTGGCGGCCTTGCGAAGGCGGATTTGGCAAAGCGAATTGA
>JAUXAH010000530.1 GCA_030614945.1 Phycisphaerae bacterium | reverse complement strand
TATCCCATTCGTTGGCCCACACACAAGTAAATTGTTTCGTTCCCAAGAGTGGCTTGACAGCGGTGGGGTTATTTTTACTTCCCTGTTGAATCCCTTGTTGAACCCCCTCGGTAATTGTATCATTCGCTTTTTCAAGCCCACATCTAATCCCTCCTATTCCCGCGAATAATTCTATGAATTTCAATTAGTTAATTCTCCTTTATTTAAAGCGTGTCCTAAGATTATTGTGTTAATCATTAATTAATCCCTTTTCGAGAAGTAGAAACAGTTTTTAAAGAAAAAATAATTTTTACATTCTACTTCTCTTTTTTTCCCAAAAAATGTCTTTAAGGCTTTTTTTAACATTAGATTAAGTTCCTTGCAAAACCAAAACCTACTTCTCTTTTTTTCCAAATTTTTATCATTAGTTAATTTATTTTTACAACATTTTGGAGCATTAGAGATAAAACCGTTTTTTGTGTCCTGAAAGCCTTTATTTATAGGAGTTTCGGAGACCCTCAAAATGCCTATAAATTATTTTTAACCCCACTTAGTAGGTTTAGCTAATGCTCTTTTTTTTCTGAAAAATAAAAATTCATTTTTTTTATTTTTTATTTTTTTCTTTTTTTTCCAGATTTTTTACTTTTTAAATTTCAAAAATTTCTATTTTATAATTTCGCAAAAAATTCTTTTCATAATTTTGAAATTTTACTTTTATTTTTTCGTGAAAAAAAATATTTTTATTTTTAAAAATTTCTATTTTATTTTTTGTAAAAATTTTAATTTTAAATTTCAAAAAATTCTTTTGGTTTTTTTTGAAGAAAATTATTTCTAAAATTCTCAATTTTTTTTCTAACTTTTTTGATTTTTTTTGCTTTTAAAATCAATAAAAAAAATCCTCATTTACGGTAACACGAAACCCACAAGTGGTGACACTCATATATATTATCAAAACGCCCTGAAAGCCTTACAGAATAGGCATTACAAACAAAAAAAGCCAGACTAAAAAGCTATTTCTGCTTTTTTAATCTGGCAATCTGGTTGCTCCATAATTATTTAATTTTTAAATAGTTCTTATTTTACCTAAAATCTTTATCTTTGTAATTGATATTCTTTCGGCAAATTATCACAGTTCATTATTGTTCCCTATTTTTTAATTTTTAATAATAAATTTAAAATACTGTCCTTCTCGAGGCTTTCAGGCGATAAATCGATATCGCTTTTGGCCTTGTCATCAATAAGTTTAGCCCCTGCTTTCGATAAAATATCTTTAAGTTCTATACTATTCTGATAGAAATTTATAAGATATTTTCTGCTGTTTTTTGAAACTTCTGAATCGCGTGCTGTAATCGATGTTCCGATTGATGTTTCGGCAAAATAGAATCTACTTTCTTTCATTGTGGTAATTAATAATCCAAGTATTTTTTGTCTCTGACTAATTTCAGATTGCACAACTGAAACAATATTATTGGGATTGACCATATAATTATTTCCGAAATCTTTAGCTTTCTCTTCGGCAACAATTATTTTAAAGGGAACTTTTATTTCGCTGTTATAATTGTAGTAATTCAACATAAGAATAAGACTATTCTTTAGCTGTCTTTTTATGTAGAACAATTCTGTCGCCCCTTTAGGTTTTGGTGCATCAGTGATATCGCCTGAAAATAAAATGCTTCCTTCGTCATTT
>JAUXAH010000602.1 GCA_030614945.1 Phycisphaerae bacterium | reverse complement strand
TTATTCCGGATTATAGTACAGGCCACCTTAAGCAGTTTATTGGCAATATTATTCAAAACTAAGGGCTTGGCTTTACCCTGATCTAGTTTACGTAAATAGTAACCTCTAAAGGTGGCATTATGAGTGGCCACCGATTGAGCGGCCAGCCGCAGGAGTTTACGGCTTGGTCCAGGTCCAAAGTGGCGAATTTTTGCCCTTTTATATACAGAGGTTCCACTTTGATGCTGATAGGGTACTATACCAACAAAAGCAGCCGGCCGTTTGTAGTTTTGAATCTTGGTAAAGTTTTCGGTAATAACTAAAAGATGGGCTGCCAGGAGCATCCCGCAACCGGGGATACTGTCTAAGTTATTGGCTCTCTGAAAGATTTCGGGATCTTGTTTGATCAACTTTTCCAGTTCCTTATCGATCCGGGCAATCTGTTTTTTAAGCTGATTCAAGGTCTCCTGATGGGCTTTTTTGATGAGTGCCACTTGGACCCTCTGCTTGCTGTAGGCCTGGAGGGAATTATCTAAGGCGACTTTCTGTTTGGTAAACTGTTCTCTAACACTCAGTAATTGCCGGATCTTTTCCAGGATCTCATCTCTGGGTTTCCATGAGGTAAGCTCATCCCGGAAGCGATAGGCATATTCAGCAATCTGTTTGCTGTCTACAGGGTCGGTCTTATGACCGATCGGGTCAAAGGCACGTTTAACCTTAAGAGGTGGTTCTACGCTGACCGGGAAACCCTGAAATAAAAAATAGTAGGCTATAGCTTGAGAATAGACACCGGTGGCTTCCATGCAGATGCGGCAATTTTTCTTAGTAATGTGATGGTCGTTTAACCATAAGAGAAGCATCTCAAAGCCCTTCGGGTCATTGGGAATTGCTTCTTTGGTAATGATAGATTGTCCCGGGGTCTTGTAGATGCTGGCAACAAAATCAGCTTCCGCGATATCAAGACCGATAAAAAATAAGTTCTTTTTCATAATAAATATTCCTTTCCTTACCGAATAAACGATGATATGAGCTTACTCCATTAATAATCGCTCATTTAGCGACGAAAGCACTATTTAGCTTTAATCATCAAGAAGACTGGGTCTTATTCGCAATATAAGTCTTTCTTTTGAGCCCTCTTAGACTTGTTCAGCCTTCTTTATTCGGTACCTGGTTTAAATTAAAAACGTTTATTTATTTTAATATATTCTTAGTTATTAGTCTAATGGAGCTCTGATTTATCAGAGCGAAGCAATCTCGGGTTGAGATTGCTTCGTCGTTTCACTCCTTGCAATGACAAAAAGAGAGAAAACCTGCAACTTGAAACAAATAACCAATTACTTATCACTATTCCACTCTATCTTCTAGATTCTGGCTTCTTCACGAGATACGAGATACTAGATACGA
>JAUXAH010000342.1 GCA_030614945.1 Phycisphaerae bacterium | reverse complement strand
AGAAAGCGATATATCATTAGCTGCATTATCTTTCGCCTGCTGCTTTATTAATCTCTCAATTTCCGCTGCCTTAATGCCGCCAACATCCGAGGGCTTCAAATCGACACCGAAAGCAGTTCTGGCCCACTCGATAATGCACTTGCGCGGGTAGCTCTCGTTAAGAATGGTGTCGCAATTTTTTGCGATAGCGGCGTCTATCATCTCTTCGATAAGGTTTTTTAGCCCTTTTCCGGCCAGAATATTGCGTCTGCGTGAATAGAAAATCTTTCGCTGGTCGTCCATTACCTCATCATATTCAAGCAGACTCTTGCGTACCTCGAAGTTTCGCTCTTCAACCTTCTTTTGTGCCTTCTCGATGCCCTTGCTTATCCTCTTGTGTACGATTGGCTGACCTTCCTCCCAGCCGATCCACGAAAGCGCCTTGACGGTCCATTCCGGGGCAAAAACTCGCATCAGGTCATCGTCAAAGCTCAAAAAGAACTGGCTGGAGCCGGCGTCACCCTGTCTTCCTGTCCGGCCCCGGAGCTGGTTATCGATTCTTCTGGCCTCGTGACGCTCGGTCCCAAGGACATGTAAGCCGCCGATTTCAGCTACGCCGGGGCCGAGTACAATATCCGTACCTCTGCCCGCCATATTTGTTGCGATTGTTATATTGCCTCGCATTCGGCCGTTACGGGCACTGTGCTGCTGGCCGGCCTTGGCAACAATCGAAGCTTCTCGTTCGTGGTGCTTGGCGTTGAGGACCTCGTGCTCATACTCTTTCCCGTATCGCGTTTTAAGAGCCTTCGACAGTGCCTCATTCTTCTCAATGCTTACCGTGCCCACAAGCACCGGCCGACCGGAGCTGCTAACCTCGTTTATCTCTTCCACTATCGCATTAAACTTTTCACGCATCGATTGATAGATTACATCGTCCCGGTTCTCCCTGATGCACGGCTCGTTAGTCGGTATTACAACAACGTCAAGCTTGTAGATATTCATAAACTCCTCGGCCTCGGTCGCCGCCGTGCCCGTCATTCCAGCTATCTGGTCATAGAGTTTGAAGAAATTTTGCAGCGTGATGGTAGCAAGTGTTTGGGTTTCTTCTTTTACCGATACATTTTCTTTTGCTTCGACCGCCTGGTGCAGTCCGTCCGACCACTGCCGGCCGTGCATCAATCGGCCCGTAAATTCGTCAACGATAACCACCTTGCCCTCCATAACAACGTAGTCTTTTTCTCTCTCGAACGTAACGTGGGCACGCAGGCTCTGTTCCAGAAGATGCGGCCATTCCATATTCGAGCCGGTAAAGAATGACCCTACACCGGCTATCTCCTGTGCGGCCCCTACCCCTTCGTGCGTAAGATGCGCCGATTTTTTGTCGTATTCAACTTCGTAATATTGCGTAGCGCCTGTCAGCCGGGCTTGTGCGCTCTCAAGCTCCGCCTCACTTTCCTCGATTGCCTTCTGGGCCTTTTCGATTCGCTTGTTGTCCTTATCTCTTTTTGCTTCGGACAGTTCGCCCTGAGCGCCGGCCTGCCTCCGCTGGGCAGAATCAATTTGCCTTTTGATGCGGTCGTAGCCGCCTTGCAAGCCAAGCAGCTTCCTTGCCACCTGGTCTGCTGTTTTATATCTGCTGACGTCATCAAAGGCCGGGCCAGATATAATCAGAGGCGTCCTGGCCTCATCAATTAGAATCGAATCGACCTCGTCGATTATCGCGTATTGCAGTTGGCCCTGCACCATTTGCTCAAGTGATATCTTCATATTGTCCCGAAGATAATCGAAGCCGAACTCGTTGTTTGTGCCGTATGTTATATCGCAGCCATACTGGCCTTTCCGCTCGTCACCGGACGTATCCATTCCCGCTTGAATCGCACCAACGGTCAATCCCAGCGCCTTATACACCGGCCCCATCCATTCTGCATCACGCTTGGCCAGGTAATCGTTGACCGTAACTATATGAACTTTTCTACCGCTAAGATAAACAAGATACGCCGCGAGAGTTGCCACTAACGTTTTACCCTCGCCCGTAACCATTTCAGCAATCTTGCCTTCGTAGAGGACATTGCCTCCGATAAGCTGAACGTCGAAATGCCGCATATCGACATTTCGCCTTGCCGCTTCGCGAACGACTGCGAAGACTTCGGGCAGAATATCCTCCGGCCTGGCGCCCGCTTTTAGGGTGGACTTGAACTCAGCAGTTTTTGCTTTTAAGGCCTCGTCGTCGAGCTTTTTTATTTGCTCTTCAAATTCGCCCGACTGCTGAGCAATTACCGAATACGCTTTTACCAACCGCTCATTACGAGAGCCGAAAACCTTTACAAGAATTTTGCTTATTTTATCGAACGGCATAGGGTTATCCTGATTCGTAGTCTTTTTTCTACGAACTCATAACTACCAACTATGAACTCATTATTCCTTCACTCTCGTTACGTATTCACCGCTGCGTGTATCGACACGGACAATGTCACCGGTCTTAATAAAAGGCGGCACCTGTACGATAAGCCCCGTTTCCAGCGTTGCGGGCTTGTTTTGATTTGCCGCCGTCGCGCCCTTAATCTCCGGCGGGGTGTTGGTAACCTTCAAATCCACCGTGATAGGCAGAGTAACTATAATCGGCCTGCCCTGGTACATACTGACCTGAAGCCGAGCGTTTGCCTTGAGATATTTCGGCCCATCGCCGAACGCATCGTCATCGAGGGTGATTTGGTCGTAGGTCTTGGTATCCATCAGAACATGTTCGCTGCCGGCTGAATACAGGTATTCGTATGTGCCCTTGTCCAGATACGCCTCTTCGACCGTTTCTTC
>JAUXAH010000061.1 GCA_030614945.1 Phycisphaerae bacterium | reverse complement strand
TTGCTTTTTTGTATATACTAAGAGTTTCTTCGGTATTTCCTGAGTAACTCGATACAAAAATGAGTGTATCTTCTCCAACAAATTTCGGAATATCGTAGTTTCTTACAATTGTGAATGGCATCTTTATTTCATTAAAAAGATAATCTTTTAATAGAATCCCCCCAATTGCAGATCCCCCCATACCGCTGAAAACAACGTTATTTATATTTGAGGATTTAAAAGTTATATTGATTTTTTCACATATTTCAACCGAAGATTCAATCTGTTTGTAAAGGTTAACAATTTTATCAAACATATTTTCTTTATCTATATTTTTTATTTCGGTTGTTAGTATAGAGTTCATAGTCTTACCTATAATATTTCAAAGTTTAATGAAAATGCTCTCAGATTGATAATCACAGAGGTATGTTGGGGAATTTTTCTCTCATAATTTTGGTAAGATAGATTTCAATTTCTTCAGCGGATTTCATATTAAGGCAATTTTCGCCAATTTTAATTGCATCGGAATAATTTATTGAACGAATGATTTGTTTGATTTCGGAGAGAATCAGAGGGCTTACGCTAAATTCATCGAGCTCTAATCCTATAAGTAAGTATGTTGCAAGTGGGTCACCAGCCATCTCTCCGCACATTCCTACCCATATTCCCTTCTTGTGTCCTGCATCAATTGTCATTTTTATCAATTTTATAACTGCTGGATGGAAGAATTGGAACAAGTTCGAAACCCGAACATTCCCACGGTCAACCGCTAATGTATATTGAATTAGATCGTTTGTTCCGATACTGAAAAAATCGACGTCCCTTGCCAGTGTAGAGGCCATCAAAGCTGCGGACGGCGTTTCGACCATAATCCCTACCTTAATGTTTTTATTGTACGTTATAGACTCTTCGTCAAGGTCCTCCATAACATCGCGTAGAATCATCTTTGCCTGCATCAGCTCCTGAATATTCGTTATCAGCGGAAACATTATCTTGACCTCACCGAGAACCGACGCCCGCAAAATTGCGTGCAACTGCGTTTTGAACATCATAAGGTTCTGCAGGCAAAATCTAATGGACCGAAGCCCCAAGAACGGATTCGGCTCAGGTGCAAAACGCTTGCTCTGGGTATATTTATCCGCCCCAAGGTCCACAGTCCTTATTATCACAGGCCGATGCTCAAAGACACCGACAGTTTCAGCATAAGCTTGATAATGCTCCTCTTCCGTAGGTTCGCTCGGCCTGTTAAGATACAAAAACTCCGTCCGGTATAACCCTATACCCTCTCCTCCTTTTTGCAAAACCATCTCCGCCTCGTCTGAAAACTCAATATTGCCCAACAATGTTACCTTCACGCCGTCCCGGCTTACAGCCGGCTTTTCCTTTATCGCATCAAGTTTATGCTCAAGCTCTACGAATTCCTGCGAGTATTCTTCATACTGCCGGATTGTCTCATCGTCCGGATTTACAATGACAATGCCGCGATTGCCGTCAATAATAACGGTATCTCCCCCGCTGACGCTTTCTGTAAGGTCTTCCAGCGCCACCACCGCCGGGATGCCTAAGGACCGCGCAACGATAGCTGCGTGACTCGTTCGGCCACCAGCATCGCTTGCAATCCCTTTCACAAATTTCTTGTTAAACCCGGCAGTTTGGGTAGGGCTCAATTCCCGAACAACAACCGCAACCTCTTCGGTCAGATGCTCAACGTCTTCGCGCTTCCTGCCAAGCAGATGCTTGAGCAAACGTCTCTCCATATCGTAAATATCCGTCGCTCGTTCGCTGATATAGGCATCTTTTTCCTTTGTGAAATGTGAAGCGATTTCTCGCAACGTCGCCGAGACCGCATACTCTGCTGTCACCAAATCCGACTGGATCAAATCCGTTATTTTCTTGCGCAGACTTCTATCGTGCAGGAAACGCAAATGAACTGCAAAGATATCTTTTATCTTGCCCCCTTCGCTCTCATCCTGTGCGACCTCAAGTTGAGTTAATTCATCAATTGCATCCTTAAAAGCATTCCTTGCGCGTTGAACCTCCACTATTCGCTGCGCAGGCATAACTACCCGCCGGGGAATTCGATAATCTTCGGCGTCAATAACCAGCGACCTGGCAATAGAAATGCCCGGCGAAACAGCTATTCCTTTTTTTATTTCCATCGCACATCTCTCGTATCTCGTGAAGCGTATCTCGTATCTCGCTTCACGCTTCACACTTTTGGTGTCGGCTCATCGAAATGCTTCTCTTCCACAAGCTCTTGCAAAGCATTGACCGCTTTTTGAGCATCCTTACCTTCGGCTTTAATTTTTAGTTTGGTGCCGCAAGTTGCCGCAAGCATACTCATTTGCATAATACTCTTGCCGTCCACACTGTTTTCGTTATTGCTGACGGTAACATCACAATCAAACTGGTTCGCAACATCGACAAACTGCATTGCGGGGCGCATATGAAGTCCATCTGCGTTTTTTATCTCAACTTCCGTTTCGCAAATCACTTTCTCCAATGAATTTTGTCCTGCCTGCATCTTCAGGCCCTGTTCTCCCACTTTACATCCATAAATCTACATTACAGAGACGGATTTTCGTCGGCTTCCCTGAGAAGAGATTCAATCTGCTCGGCCGTCTGAGATTGTCTGAGAAACTTGCGGAACTTCTCCTGCTGCAAACGCTTGAAAATGTTCTCCATCGCCTGTAAATGTTTATCGGGATTGTCCAGAGGGCTGATTATTAGTATCACCGAATAAACCAGCTGTTTGTCGAGAGCACAAAAATCAATACCGGCGCTGCTTTGTCCTATCGCAGCAACTACATCTTTAACCGCCTCGTGTTTCACATGAGGCACGGCAATACCCTTACCCATTCCCGTACTTGCCTCCCTTTCTCTTTTAATCATCGCCTTGATAATCTCTTCACGGTCGCCTTTTCCGAGCCGACCGGCTTTATCGAGTGACACAACAAGCTCCGCTATCACACCGTCGCGGTCCCCCGCTTTCAGTTGGGGAATTACCGCCTCAAAACAGACAAAATCCGCAAACTTCATCTTATCCGTCCAAAATCATCCCTCAGTCGGCCCACCCGGCCAAACAAAAACGACAAAAGGACGTTATCGCAAAAACCCAGGCTATCCTAACTCTGCACTGCCCATGTGTTTGTTGTTTCGCTCCCTGCCCTTTTTTCTCCTGAGCTGTCGTTCAAGTTTATGGACAGCTACATCAATGCACCGGTAAGCATCTTCACCTGTTTCGGTAACAACGAAAACCTTGCTGTGCTCGCCCCTTGCAATTACCTCCACGCTGGTATTGCCGCCCGGCTGACCGTCGATAATTACCTCAACCTGATTGATACTATTGTAGTACCGGGGAAGCTTGGAAGTCTTTTCCTCAGCGTGCCTTCTCATAGCTTCTGTTATCTCGATATGTTTGCCGCTAATAGTAAAAAGCAAAATCGTCCTCCTTAACTGTTTTCCAAGAGCAAAATCCGTTCTTATTCTTCTTTATTATTTTCCGAACCAGCCTCCGGCAGAGCAGCCGCCACCTGTTCGCCGCCCGGTGTTATAACCCCCGCGCTCACCGCAAATATCAATGCTTCTTCCACTGTCATATCCAGCTCTATTGTCTGCTTTTTCGGCACCATTATTACAAAGCCGGTAAATGGCGTCGGCGAAGTAGGGATAAGAACAGTGAGAAATTCCTTTTTGACGTTGTCCACAACCCTCTCAAGCCCGGAGCCCGTAACAAAACCCATCGACCATATACCCTTTCGCGGATACTCAACCGCGACAACTCTTGAGAACATTTTTTTCTTTTCCTCTTGAGTAAGCACAAAATCGGTAATCTGTTTGATATAAGGATAGACCCTCCTTAAAAACGGCGTGTTCATTATAAACTTTTCGACCATTCGCCAGATGCTTCTGCCTACCACACTGGCCAGCAGGGCTCCGATTATGCAAACTGTAAGTAGGGCTATAAGAAAACCTGCTGCAGATAAGGCGATGTTCCACCACCGTTCGGCCAGGTTGTCAACAAATCCGCCGCCGGCAACTTTTCTCATCAACCAGTCCAGACCATTTCTTATGTGAATACTGATATTGTCCTGGATAAAAGTGTACCCCCAGACGAATATCCAGATTGTCAAAATGGTCGGCAATAGTACCGCCAATCCACGCAGAAAATAGCTCTTAAAGCGTCCTACCATCAGTATGCCCTTAAAAAACAGTCTTTTGCTGTTATCAACTTGCTAATTTTTGTTCTATTGAAGCTCCTTAAAAAAGCGCACCTTATGCAGAATGTTGTAGTTTAATTTATGGACTTCTTATAGTCAATAAAAAAGTCTTTTGGTAAATGCGCTCCAATCAAATGTATCGCCGCCCCGGGCAAAGAAGCGAGCATCCATACGGCCCGCTGACACAACGCCAGCGCAGACGCCGGCTCCTCACCGACACCCGCAAAGTTAATAAACATCGAAGCAAGCAGGACTTCCACCACTACCGCACCGCCGATACTCACGGGAACCGCCCCCAATACCCACGTCAGCGTGAAAAATACATAATAATACTCGATGCCGGCTTCAATCCCCAGATTTAGCCCGAGAAGCCAGAAACCCGTGATTGTCAGAAGCTGCAAAAAGACCGTCAATCCAAATACTGCAAGGATTGTCAGCGGCTTACGGCAGTAAATAACAATAGCATCCTTAAACTTGATAATCATCCTTATGGTGGGCACACGGATATATGCCCAGGCCTTTGCCAGTACCGACCGGCCTCGTTTGTACAGCAGCAGTACGCAAAAAAACGCCGCTATGACTATAATCACCCAAAAAAGAACCCGCTTGAGAAAACCAATCTGGCTTTCAAAAGGTATGGCTTTGCCCTGCCCCCGTATGAAAAGCAAGTAGAAAAAAGCGGCAATAATCAGGGTACTTGCCAGCCCAATTACCCTGTCGACAAATACACTCAAAACTGCTTCGAACTTTTTCGGGGTGTGTTTGGTAACATACCAGGCACGAAGCAAATCACCTCCTACTGAGCCGGGCATAAAATTATTGTAAAACCACCCCAAAAAATACAGTCTGACCGCAGCCCAAAAATCTATAAAGATGCGCTGACTCCTGAGCAGCAGCCACCAGCGCAGCCCTATTATTATCTGGCTGATAATAAAAATACCCAGAACGCCGGCAAAAATCCCCATATTCATTTGGCGGAAAATCTCCACCAACCTGTGCCATCTTTGCTCCCTGGAAACCCAAAATATCCCCCAAACCACCCCACACACAACCACCGCAATACGCAGAAACAGGAATATGCGCTTACTTTTTTTGGCTCTCGGCTCGGGCATTAACGTAGTTTGCCTTAAAAAACTTGTTTTCGCAAATAATAACGGGTAAAACTGCTCCCGGCAAGGAAAAAACCCACACTTACGTGTGGGGAATGGATACCACACACGTGAGTGTGTGGAGGGAAGAAGCGCATATACGTATAGAAGGAGCGAACAAATGGCAGCAAACAAAAATATTGAAGAAGGTTTGGAATTTATTCCGAAATTCGATGACAACGGCCTGATACCGGCTATAGCCCAGGACCTAAAAACCGGCCGGATACTGATGGTCGCCTATATGAATCGGGCCGCACTGGATTTGACAATTCAGACCGGCTATGCCACATATTTCAGCAGGTCGCGACAAAAATTATGGAAAAAAGGCGAAGAAAGCGGCCATTTTCAAAAAGTAGAACAAATACTCGTCGATTGCGACCAGGACTGTCTCATCCTCAAGGTAGCCGTCGATGCCGGCCAATGCCACACGGGCTACCAATCCTGTTTTTACCGTGCATTGATGAAGGACAGCAACAAAGAGTTGGTATTTATCGCAGAAAAGGTTTACGACCCAAAAAAAGTTTACAAAAAATAAAACCGAGCCGAACGCCGCAAGACCATATTTGCTGACATCCTGTTTGTCTGGTGTAAGGCTTTGATATAACAGAACTTACCGGCTTTACGATTCGATAATATACAATAAGAGATACTTATAATACTTATTGGCCGATAATTTTCTTGATTTCAACTTGACAATATGATAAAGAGAAAAAAATAGAGCATTTTCGCTTTAGAGAATGGTGCATTTGGCTTTAGTGAAGAGCGTCAACGATGTTCTTTTTCTATTGGGTCTTTTCCCGTGGAAAAGAATACGCTATTGCAATGGAAGGTTTTTTGGCTTGGCAAAACCTGCGTTTTCCTATCCACACCCCCAGAGGTTCTCCAGGCAGCCGTATCCTGTGTGCCGCTTGCGCACACAAAGTGACCAGCGGAAAGATTACCCGCGGCCGGCGCCGCAGGAGAAGTTATAACGAATAAACATTTTTAACGCTTTTTTGGAGGATTTGATTATGAGAACAGTAAAGTCAAAATTGTTAATTGTTTGTATTGTTCTCGGCCTGCTTGGTGCGGGCCAGGTTGTGGCAGAAGTGCAGCATATAGCGAGCGTGCCACTTGCCGATGCCTATGTAGATGACCAAAATCCGGGGACGAACTATGGCGGTGTGGGAAACCTTTATGTCGGTGATGAGAATTACAACGTACCTGCCAAGAGCTGCCGAACTTATATGAAGTTCGACGTAAGTGTGGTTCCGTCTGGTAGTACTATTTTATCGGGGAAACTTTACCTTAGGAGCTGGGGGATTGGCCCCAAACCGGATATTGTCGTCGGGGCTCACTATCTGGCTGATGATAGCTGGCTGGAGGGTACTATCAACTGGACCAATTCGCCAAAGACGTACAACGCGTCGGCGAGTGACACTCAAACCATCAACAATACCGCGACGTGGTTTGTCTGGGATGTTACCAATGATGTCAAGACAGCGTACGCGGGCGATGGTGTTTTAAGTGAGGTGCTGGTAAGCACGACGGAGGGGTCACACAGTTGGTGCGGCTTCAGCAGCAGTGAAGAGTACAATGCCAGTTTTCGTCCCCATCTGCAAATCGCATACTACCCAGAGGGAAGCGTCATTCCCGGCGGTACCGAGGGTTTCAACCCCGAAGTTGGGCACATAGAGTTTGGCGGCGGCAGCAGCCTTCCGCCAATACCGGCTGGGTCTTTCGGCACCACACCACTTTCGCAGGAGTGGTCCGGCACCATTGCGTTAGGCGGCGGCACGCCGATGGGAGGCGGTGGAACTCCGATGGTGATTGAGCGAACGGAAGGGATATACCTGCCAGATTCTTTTCCATTGGGGACAGTTGATACAGAAATAGTTGAGTTAGAGCTGAAAAGCACCGACCCGATTATGGTCACCTATGAAGACGGTGCCGATTCCTTCTTTGATGTGTACGTGACGATTGACGTTGCGAATCCGCCAGAGGGGCTGATGACAATCATCAGGGTAACTGACAGCGGCGGGATGTTCGAATATCATCCGATGCTGATGGGCCAGCCTGTGATTTTCACGTTCGTCAATGTTGATGACCCGTTAGACACGCATATTCTTGAGATTCCGGGCAGTCCCGAGTTTACAGACCCGATAACGATGGGGCCGACGATGGGTAACTGGCAGACTGAGCCGGCGAAGGAAGCCGAGGTCTTAGGATATGACGGTTTCTACGCGTCTGAAGGGCAGACCCTGCATTCAGAACTTATGTATGCGGGTGCACCTGCCGGCGGGCTGGAGTATTCGACACTGCAACCGGTCTCGCCTACATTCTGCATCACGACCGCCGACCAGTGGAATGAGGCTCTGAACACAGACCGAGTTCGTCCGGTAACACAAGAAGAGTTCGATGATTACAGAGACCAGTACAATAGTAATCTGGATGAGGGCTCTGCTGAATATCCTCCGGAAGCCCAATTCCGCCCGGCGCAACTGTATGTGTATGAGCCGAATGAAAGCGAAGGCGGTGACTTATGCGACGGCCTGGTAATGTACTGGGGTGTAGATGAGCCGGGCACGGCCGAAGTTGTAACTGCTTTCCGGTACACATATCCCGCGGACCCGGATTTAACGGGCTGTGTGCTTACAACTACAGTTTATCCGCCCTGCGGAATGCTGATAGTTTCGATAGGTCTTCAGGATGTCAATGGCAATATTCGTGGCTGGTACTGGAACGTAGCGGCAGCAGGTGCGGGGACACCGTATCCTGTAGGCACAATTCCGTGCAGCCCGGCACCGGGACCAGGTCCGGGAGCTGTGCCTACCAATATTTCAATTGACCTGAGCAAGACGGGAGTAACAGCGGCTACTCCGGTGGCAGCGAGTTATTCGACCGGTGGAGCGGCCTTTGATATTACGAAGATTACGGATTACCAGTTTGACGAAGATAATTTATGGGTTGACTCAACACCAACGAACCCGCCGGGTTCAGGGCTTATTGCTTCGTGGAACTACTGGAAGAACATAGTTGTTACGAAGAAGACCCCGCCGCCGGCGGCTGTTAATAAGACCAAGTTCTATATCAAGTACAGTCAGGGTCCTGATATAATTGACCCGAATGCTGATCCGAAACTTATCCGCGGCTGGGACGAGCGTTCGAACTACCACGGGCGGCCGGTGGTTGCCGATGACTGGCTGTGTGAAGACGACCGGGCGGTAACAGACGTTCACTGGTGGGGCTCGTTCTTAAACTGGAACCAGCCTGAGCCACCGCCGGTAGTGCCGCAGGCATTTCATATCGGCATCTGGACGGATATGCCGGTGGGAGCTGACCCGTATTATCCTGATGTGAACTTCAGCCATCCACACTGGCTTATCTGGGAGAACTACTGTGAGAGTTGGGCCTGGGAGTTCTATGGTTACGACCTTGACCCGCACTGGGGAGACCCGGACCCGAATGCCCCATTTGAGCCATGGGAGACCTGCTTCCAGTTCGAGCAGTTCCTCAGCGAGGACGAATGGTTCAAGCAGGATCCAAACTTGCCGTGGCCCTGGGGCGACGACCCGTGCGACCCTTTCCCCAATGGCACGGTTTACTGGCTGAGTATCGCCGCGGTTTATAACGCGGGCGACGTTGTGGCACATCCGTGGGGTTGGAAGACGCGTCAGCCGCACTGGAATGACGATGCCGTACGCATCTGGGAGGTTGCGCCGCCCAATGTTGATTTTCCACCTGGTTTTCCACCGTCGAATTGGCCGCCGAGCATGGGTTACACGTGGGTGAAAGGCGACCCAATCTGGTGGCCGACCGAAGCCGATTCGTGGGATATGTGCTTCGAGTTGACTACCAAGGAGCCGGCTTATGAGGACGTTTCAATTACCGGAGACCTGAACGCCGACAGGACAGTTAACTT
>JAUXAH010000159.1 GCA_030614945.1 Phycisphaerae bacterium | reverse complement strand
GCAAAACTTGATTTCCGAAAACGTCATTGCATTGGTTGGGAGATTGACGACATTGGCGAAGTTTTATCAGTTGGTCTATCTGTTATAACAGAGGAAGTAGAGCTTTATCGAGATTGGCAGCAAAAGGAACTCGTTCTTGAGAGCATTCGTCAATGGGTAGATGGGCCACTGAAAGATAAGTGGGGTGTCAAACTTGCAGCCCGGACATTTCATATCATCCGTACTGGAATGGACGCCAAGTTTGCCAAACCATTCGAAAAAGGCTGGCCATCCGAGAAGACAATGGAGCCCACCCGCAAGGTCCCTGGAACTCCCCAAGAGGCACACAACGCTTTTGATATAAGCCAGGTTCTTTCATGGCTGACAAATCAAACACGAGATGTACAGCAGCAGGTGGATAGAATGAGGGATATCCCCAATCTTATGGACTCATTATTAGAAAGAAATTAGTATTATAAGGTACTGGAGTAATTGTGTTTCTACGAATTCTTTTTTACTTATGCGGCTTGCCCATATTTTATCGTGCTGTAAGTTTTGTTGTAGGATGGCTGTTTTATATTCCTGTTAAAAAGCTGTTCAAGAACAAGATGTCTCAAATTAAATACCTGAATTTTTTTCGATTGTCGATTTCCGCAACAATTTCTTTGGAGCTGGTAATATGGTTAGGGGAAACTTATCTACGACCGCCAAGCTTCGTTTTGCTTACTGTTCCTTCTATCATTATTCTTTACGGGGAGGAGTTTAACATGAAAAAGTTATATTACCTTATTTCTTTCGATGAAAGTTGGATTCCGGATCCTTCGCTAAGCGAGGAACGCAATAATATGCTTCGATCGCGAGCAGCCGATTCTATGAGAGCATGGTATGTTTATGGAGTAGTCCTCGGATTTCCCCTATCTCTTGTCTTCCTTTATAAATACATGCCCTTTTGGCTGTAAGCCATTTTTCTGACTTCTACGGTTCGTTATTACATACGATACACAATAAACACATCGGTGGACTATGTGTGCACTATCAACAAAGACTTACACTTTTCCTTTATCAATCGGTTAGCGCCTTATAGAAGACTTGTTTTGTCCAGTATTTTGAAATTTAGTAACCTCTTTCTTGAGGTAAGTATGGTACCTTCGAGGACGAGGGGCGGGGGTGTGGTAAAGATTCTGGGTGGAGTAGGAGTCCCATTTTTTTTCAAATCTTTGCTTCATAAACAACCTAAGCAGGGGGTTGCGGATAGTCCGCAAGTTTGCTCAAATCAGGGTATTTCCTGCACCGAAATGGCGGAGTAAATGGCGAAGTGAATTCCAGTGGTATCTCTAACGCTCTACTATTAATAGGCTTAGGTATTAAAAACAATAGACTCATAATCCATTGGTCGTAGGTTCGAATCCTACCGGGCCCATTCGTTACGCTTTCACCGCTTATCCACCTGTGCCTGCGGTTCCCCCCCTGCTTTCTTGCCCGCCGCCCCGTCTTGCGTCGGGAGACGCGGGGGCAGGCGAAAGCAAGAGGGGGGGGGCTTTATTGAGACACGTTTCCACGAGCCCCGTTAGAAATTCCAGAAACGGGGACTATCATAGAAAAGGGAAGATTTCTAACGGGACGAGCGCTTTAGTCCACAACAGCGATGGAAAGAAGTTGCCGAGCAAACCCCGCTCGGCAGAAACGGTACCGCCGAGGGCATAGCAAAGGTGGTGCTGTTCCTCGCAAGTGAGGCAGCCGGAAAGGAAAATTCAAAAATTAAACAGCAAAATGTAAAATTAAGGAATTCCACAATTTTGATTTTTTATTTTTAACTTTTGATTTTTTGCGCATATGAGGGCCTGAAAAACAATCCTTGCGGTTCGCGGCTCTTTTTGGTATAACAACGTTTGAATTTTCAGACCCCGTTAGATATTTTTTTGCGTGCGCTATCTAACGGGGCAGACGGGATTTATCCCGTCTAAAAAATAAGGAACAGGACGGACTCTAAATGCGATCTTCTGCACGGATGCAAAATACCGGATACCGGAAGCCGGGTACTCGATACTCGCAAATCGCAAATCGCAAATCGAGAATCGAGAGTCGAGAATGGGTAATCCGGCCCCCGGACCATCGCTGTGCCCAGCTTGCCGAATCGCTAAGGGTTTCGCCTCTTTTAGCACAGGTTTTAATCAATCGCGGCGTAACCGATGCCCACGCTGGTGCCGTTTTCCTCAGGCCGAAACTGACGGAGCTTATCCCGCCTGAGCAAATGCCGGGAGTCGAAACAGCAGTCCGACGATTAAAGCACGCTATTAGAGACAGGGAAAAAATCACCGTCTATGGCGACTATGATGTGGATGGCATTACAGGCGTCTCAATTCTCTGGCAGATTCTAACGCTGCTCGGTGCCGATGTTGATTACTATATCCCTCATCGAGTCGATGAAGGCTACGGCCTGAACGAAGAAGCCGTCCAGGCACTGGCGAAATCCGGCAGCAAACTCGTAATAACCGTTGACTGTGGTGTTACTGCATTTAGCTCCGCCGAGCTTGCCGGGCAATTGGGCCTTGACCTGATAATTACCGACCATCACCAGCCCGAACCCCAGCTGCCCAAAGCCGTTGCCATTGTGCATCCTGCGCTGGAAAAATCATACCCCAACCAGGATTCATCCGGTTCAATGGTCGCCTTTAAGCTGGCCTGGGCGATGGCAAATGAATTCAACGCAGGTCGAAAACTTGAACCGGCATTGCGTCAATTTATGATAAATGCAACGAGCCTGGCGGCAATGGGAACCGTCGCTGATATTGTGGACCTGCGAGGCGAAAACAGGGTCCTGACAAGCTATGGACTCAAAACCTTGCCGCAGTGCGAACTCTCCGGCATCCAGGCCTTGATTGCCTCGGCTGGATTGACAGGTGATGAACTCGATACTTTCCACATCGGCTTTCGGCTTGCACCAATGCTCAACGCAGCAGGCCGGATGGGACACGCGCGATTAGCCGTGGAGCTTTTGACCAGCAGCAGCCATATTCGCTCGATGCAAATAGCCCAATATCTCAAAGAGCAAAACGGCCGGCGCCAGCAGTGCGAGCGAAAGATATTCGAGCAGGCCTGCCGGATGATAGCAGAATATGGCTTGAACCACCCCGATCGAAAGGCCATCGTCCTTGCAAGCCAAAACTGGCACACCGGCGTAATAGGTATTGTGGCCTCGAGAATAGTGGAAAAATTCTATCGTCCAACGATTATGATTAACACCGGCCCCGCCGATGGTATCGCTCAAGGTTCTGCCCGCTCAATTCCGGGCTTCTGTTTGCTCAGCGCAATCAGAGCCTGCTCCCGGCATTTAATCGAATTCGGCGGCCACGAAATGGCAGCCGGCTTAACCATCGAAACCCAGAAGATAGACCAATTCGCAGCCGAATTTGAGGCCTATGCAAGGCAAAACTTGAGCGAAAATGATGTGGTCGCCAAACTGCACATCGACGCAGTGGCCAAATTGGGCGAATTTCGGAAAGAAACTGTCAGCGAGCTGCAAATGCTTGGCCCCTTCGGCCAGGGCAATCCCAGACCGGTTTTCGCAACAAAAGGCGTTCGTCTTGCCTCCCCGCCGAGAAAGGTCGGCACAAGGGGCGAGCACTTGCAACTTGCCGTAACCGACAATACAACCGCAATCCGTTGCATCGGCTTCCGGTTCGGAAAATTAGAGAAGAAGCTGCTTGAACACGAGTTCTTCAATGTCGCTTATCAGCCGCAGATTAATACCTATAACGGAAGCAGCAATGTCGAATTTGTCCTCGCCGACATCCAGTTTGAATAAGACACAATACTCAAAACACAACCTTAAAGTCTTGAGTCTTTTCTGTGTTGACTATCACCTTATCGATTTTGAACTGCCCCAGAGTAGTGGCTAAATTGAAAAAGTCCGCTGGCTCGCCGTTGCCGACTGCCAGAGCGATATGTCCGGCGTCATAGCCGCCTCGCCCGGTACCCTTAAAAGCCGCGTCCAATCCGACCCATTTACTACCCACATACGCCTGCGTCCAGGCGTGTCCGCCAAAGCCTTGACGACCGGCAAAATCATCCACGTATGCAATTCCCACAACCATCTGGGCCGGAATTCCAACGGCCCGGCACATCGCTGCGGCAAGCACCGCATGCTCGGAGCAGTCGCCCTGCTTGCTGGCCGCAACATCCACCGCTGATGCATAACCAACCGAAAGATTCTTGTTCTTGATATATTTGCCGACGAAGGCTTCAATCCTCCTGACCGCCTCAGCCGCATCTTTAGTGCGACCCACCGCCCGACGGGCAAGGGCAATTATCTCTTTGTGGTCGCTCTGCAGAAATCTCGTGGGCTTCATCGCCTCCAGAATGGTTTTGTCTTTGCCTTTATAAGGAAACCTCGCCCCTGCTGGCGCGGCTACAGGCCTGACCGTCACGATTACTTTGCCATTCTTGAGCCGCCGAATGCTTTGATTGTCGTTGGATGGTATTATGAAACTACCCGTTTCTTTCGTTGGGCTTAAGTGATAGGTAATCGATTTAGCCGAGCCGAGATTATCCAATGGCACGGGACTCGCCAAAAACATCTTATCAATTACTTCAAGCACATCGTTCTTGCCGAGCGCAAACTCCTTCGCGCACGCAACCATCTCAATTTGCATCCCTGCTATGGGTGTGATGACCTTTTGCGTGCGAAGGTCTTCATCAACATAGTTGGTGCTGATAATCTCACCTGCACCCGGCATCTTAACGGTAGTCATGACTTCTGTCAAAGCCACGACACGCCCCAGCAGGTCAACGTTTCGTTTCGGCCCAACGCGTATTTCAGCGTCAAGGGTTTGCAAGCTGCTCGCGCTGAATATTTTAGTGGTATATTCTAAACCTTCCTTAAGACCTTTCTTCAACGTTAGCAGGCGCAGGCCCTCAGCCATCACCGCCCCGCTCGGCCATTCGAGTGTCTTCTTCTCTGCCCCTGTTAGATTTACCCTGCCTTGCTCATCCACTGCCCCTACCACTTTCATCGTCATCGCACCGAGTTCCTGCACAACCTCAAAACCCAGCGGCTCCCCGTCCATCGTCTCGATACTGGTTTCCGTCATATCGATGGTCACCGGAATACTGCCCCGGCTCATCGTTATGTTGACTTTTTCACTGGTAGTTACTTTCCCGTCAGCTACGACCCGGCTTTGTATGGCATAGCCGACCTTCTT
>JAUXAH010000221.1 GCA_030614945.1 Phycisphaerae bacterium | reverse complement strand
GGGGGTCTCGGTGAAGCCCATTGAGGCTCCGCACCAGGCGCATAACAAGGTGGCTCGCATCGTGGTTCCTTTCGAGTGTGAAGGGCAGGCTCAACACGATGGCCAGGGGTCGCTCTTGGAGTGGCACTGAGAGGGAGTGCCCCTGGCCATGCGAGCCGCGAGAATTAATAACTCGTCAATGGGGGTTTGTCAAGTGAGGCTGGGCCCAGAGAGTGATCACTGCGGACTTAGTGCCAGGGGGCGTAGAAGGCGAAGAAAGCGCATCGAATGGGCAGGGTCTTGGTGTAGAGGCAGGAGACCACATCCGGGTAAGCGCCGTGAGCGGTCAGGATGATGAGGTTGGCGGGATCGAGCTGCACCTGGGCTTGCCAGGCTGCGGCCGGGGGTCGCCAGATGTAGGCCAGGTGGTTGTCGTCGTCCCTGAAGGCGATCAAGGGGCCGGAGCCGGGGGCGGGGATGGCGACAGCATTGGCGTAGGTAGAGGTGGGGGCGGTGAGATCGTCGTCATGGAGCGTGCCGTCGAAGATGTTCCAGTTGTTGATGCGCCAGTCCTGGCCGAGCTGTGCCACGCGAGGATCCTGGATGGGGGCAACGATGGAGTGGTGGCTGAGGTTCAGGGCAAAGTCAAGTTGAGTGATGGCTGACCAGGGGCCTGCGGGGGAGGGTCGGTTCCTGTAGTAGTGTTGGCTGGTGTTCATGACGGCGACTAGGTGTACCGTGGTGGTGGCAGGGTCGATGGCCATCGATGGGTGCAGGTTGAGTTTGCCGGGGAGGGCCAGGGCGGTCTCGGGTGCGCTCCAGGAGCCAGTGATGCGGTTGCGGTAGTGGATCTCGGGGAAGATCCCCGCGTAGTCGGTGTAGAGGACGTGAGGGCGCAGGGTGGTGTCGAGGGCAAGGCAAGTGTCGGCAGTGGTGAGCACTTGGCGTTGTGGCTGGCAGATCTGCTCGTCGGTGGCCCATGAGTCTGAGGTGAGGTCGAAGGTGGCGTATCTGAGTTGGTTGGGGCCTGGTTGGGCGACGAGGCAGAAGTAGGCGCAGTGGATGGTGGTGAAGAAGGGGTCCATACGGGAGTCGGCATCCTGGATGAGGCCCGCGGGGGCGGTGGGTTCGTGGGCGTGGTCTTGGCGGACCATGGCTCCGGGGATGAGCTTCCACATGGTGAGGGAGAAGATAGATGGCACGAAGGCGTACCAGGTGGCGTTTGCCCAGAAGGTGTAGCGGTTGCCGCAGCGAAAGACGGGGTTGGCGATATCGATGGGTAGGGGGTGCGGCGTGGGAAGGGGTGGAGGGCCGACTGTTGTTGTGGTGAAGGAGAAGAGGGGGCCTTGAATCTCCTGGCCGTAGGGACCATCGGGGGCGAACATGTAGCCCCAATAGGTGGTGGAGGGGGTCAGGTCGGTGAGGACGAAGAGGTGGAAGTCGGTGTCGCCGTGGAGTTGCTGTTCGGTGATGTTGGGTGTATCCCAGATGTACTTGTAGCCGCACAGGTACTCTTTGCCCCTGAACATGCGCCAGAGTGGGTGGCGGCGGGGCTGCCAGGGCGCCCACTTGACGAAAAGATGATCAGGTTGGGAAGTGCGGCAGTTGAGGGCGGCGGAGGTGGTGCCAGGGCCCAGGTACATGGAGGAGAGAGTCCACCAGGTCATGGGGGGGGCTCAGGTTTCGAGGGTCATTTTATAGCCATCAAGCGCAAGTCGCAATGTATCGTGCAGGGTGACTCCCGTGAAATGGGCATAGGCTCGATCCCCCGGCGTCAGGACCATAACGTGGTTGCAGGGCACAACTTCGTTGGCAGCAGGATTGGCTCGTCCTGAGAAAAGTGCCCCTATGCCAGCGGCGATTAGCCCGACAGCGATGGTGGTACAAGGTGTGGTCTCATCCATAGCCCCGGCTGCGGTGACGATCCAAACTTGGCCTCCGGGGACGATAGAGCCAAGAACGTCATTGTCGCCGGCAACAGCGTCGGGGATGGAACCCCGTTGGAAATAACGGCTTGCGTAGGAGAAAAGCTGATCCATGCCTCTGACGGGAAGGGTGGTGAGGGCGCTCTTGATGTCGATTTGTAGGTCGTCGGTGTCAACAGAGCCCAGGGGCCCGAGGAGGGCTTGCAGGGCGGCGAGATAGTCTTTGCATTCGGTGAGGAGGTCCAGGAAGTCGCTCATGCTTGCCTCGTGTTGGCCGCCCAGGACGCCGGAGACGTAGAGATCGCGGCCTGTGCGGGGCTGGTCAGCGGCAGCTTCGGCGTAGAGGGCTTTGGCGGTGGCCCCGACCAAGGCCCACCCCTGGACAATGACGCCAAAGAGGTGGGCCGAGTCGAGGCTGGGCTGGGTGCGGGAGCTGTGCGGTATGTGAGGCCACTTGCGAACACAGGGAATGCCCTTCCAGTAGTAGTAGTCGAGCGTACCCTTGAGGACGTTGATGACCTCAAGCGACGGGAGAGCTTTGAGCTTGGCCATCAGTTGCCGGTGCAGGTCACCCGGGTCTTGTCGGGTTCGGAGGCAAAGGCGATGCCGTCCGCGTCACGGGTGAAGTAGCACACGGCCTGAACCTCGTAGACCCCATCCACGGGCACGTCGAATTGGACAGCCGGGCCTGCGGCGCTGATCTCATCCCAGTGGACGGTCCTGATCAGGACCGGGCTGGGGTCGCCAGTGAGCACGGCGAAGGCCAAAGGCATGGTATCGGTGTAGCCGACCGGATTGGTGGGCATGTCGATCGACAGTGAAAAGGTTCCGTCGCCCCCGTCGATGGTGTGGGCTCCGGTGGGCGGCACGGCCTGGCCGCTGGCGACGCTGAGGATGATGTCGGTGAGGTCGGCGTCGTTGAGGAGAGCGGCGAGGTTGGCCTGCACGAAGCGGTTGCGTGCGGTGAGGGGTTGGCCCCGGACGGCGTACTGGAAGGCCAGGCGTGCCTCGGCGGGCATTCTTTTCCACATTTCGTTGAGGGTGGCGAACACCCCGCGAGTCTCTTGCTGGGCGCTGGTGTTGGGATTGGCGGGCACTACTCGAGTACGGACGTAAGGGATGCCCTTCCATTTAGAGAAGGTGAGGGTCCGGGCGATGGTGCCGGAGGCATCGAGGGAGAAGAGTGGGCCGGTCAAGCGGGTCATGGGCTGTAACCTCCTGTTAGCTAGGTTGTGGGGGGCGGCCGGGCGGTCATCTGCCCGAAGTAGAAGGCGCTGATCCCAGAGAGAAGGGCCACGAGAACATCCGGGACGGGCTGGCCGGTGACAGCCAGGAAGATGATGGCTGCGAGTGAGCTCACGGCCATGAGCGCCTGGATGATCTGCGCGGGGGTCCAGCGGTGGGTCGGTTGAGTGGCCACGGGGGGAGTGTAGCACGCGGGGCCCCGTGTGTCAAAGGGATACCCCGAGGGGGTTTAAGGATCCAGAATTGTCGGGAGATCTTGCACGGGCGGCGCCGGAGCTCGCGTCCGATCGGAGAATTGACGGCCCCTGGCAGGCCATAACGTGTGAGTAAAGTCGGTGAATCTTGCAGGGGACGGTCAAGGGATGGTTGGTGAGAGAGGCGGGCCGGTTGCTTCCGCGGGGGGGCGACGGGCATAGGAGGCGTAGCCCCGCCCGAGCCCCCCCGTGGCGGCGCGAAGGGCCATAGCGGTGGCCAAGGCGCAGGGAAGGGCGCCCCTTAAGGGAGCGCCAGGGGCCCCGGTGCCGAAGGCACAGCGCGGGACCACGGAGCGCCGCACCCAGGCCCGCCGTCTGTTTTCAGTGGCCACGTGGAAGAATTGACGGAACCTTTACGCAGGGCGCCCTCGACCTGGGCCATAATGGGGGTAGGCTCCGCAAGCGGGCGGGGCCAGAAGCAGAAGGGGGAAGGGATGAAATGGCGAGTGAAGGGGAGTTCATGGAGCGGGTGCGGGCGTTTCGAGAGAGCCGGTTCACGCAGGCAGCGAAGGACCGGGTGGACTGCTCGCCGCCAGTGCTGACGGAGTTCCTTTGTTGGGTCTTCGCGCAGGAGGCCCTGGAGCGCGAGAAGCGGGAGGCGAAGGGGGCGGGGAAGTTCTTGATGCAGGTTGCCATCGACCGGGCGGCGGTTCACGTGAGCGAGCTGCACGTCTCCCAGTGGCCGATGTGGGTAAGCTACTTCCTGGAGTGCCTCGACAGCCTGGGAAGGGAGCGAGGGCTGACCGTCAGAGAGCTGGAGGAGTTCCTCACGAAGGTGCACAAGTTGGCTTCGGAGCGCGTGTGCATCGGCTCCTGGTAGAAGCCAGGGGGGGTCCGTGCTCGAGGGCGGGCCCCTCCTGAGCTCAGGAGTAGTGTACTGATTATTAGGGCGCAGAGCAAGGCCGGCCCAGCACGCCCACCGGCCT
>JAUXAH010000290.1 GCA_030614945.1 Phycisphaerae bacterium | reverse complement strand
CCCTTGACCCTGACAACATAGGTTTTAGCCAATCCATATCTTGGATGCGTTAATCTATTTGCCAGTTCGCTGTCGTTAGTGAGGATAATTATTCCTGTGGTATTGATATCGAGTCTGCCGACGCAAAAAATACGCTCGCCGGATGTAACGATGTCTATCGCTTTTCTCCTGCCGCCGGGGTCGCGATTGCTGCAAATCACCCCCCTGGGCTTATTCAAAAGAAAATATACTTTTTGTGCTGCGTGAATTTTTTTGCCGTTTACGGTTATGACGTCCTTTTCCGGGTCAACGAAAGCCGGCAGCCTATCCACCACTTTTCGATTTACCCGCACGACCCCGCTCAGTATCAACTCTTCGCATTTTCTGCGCGAATCGACACCCGCCGCAGCCAAAACCTTCTGTAATCTTTGTTCAGGCATAATGAGTTGACGTTTCATAGTTCATTTCCTGTCTATGAACTATGAACTAATTACTCAGAACTTAATCAATAGGCCCAGATGTTGCCGAAAATGTTACCGAACTTATTAGCGTAAATAATTCCGATACACGCTAAAACCCACAGACACAAGCCAATCTGAAACGGCCAATCGTGAAGAATAAGCTGCACAGGGCCGGTGAATCTACCCTTTTGTATCAGCGCACTGAAACGGAAAATGCAGTACAAAACCAGCGGCGTAGTATAGACAAGATTGTTAGTGCCGAAAAGTCCCCTTGTCCTGTCATCCATCGCATAAAGCAGAAAACATACCACTGCCAGGCCGCTGGTTACATCCAGCATATGCGCCAGCAGCTCAGGTGTATAGCCGCCAAGTGTTTTGCGAAATGACTCACTATCTTCACGAAGCTGCGATATTTCGCTGCGGCGTTTGCTAAAACCCAAAAACAGGCACAACGCAAACGTGCAGATAATCAGCCAGGGCGAGATAAATACTCCCACGACAACAGCCCCGGCAACAGCACGCAGGCAAAAGCCGATTGATATTATTACGCAATCCAGAATCATCACTCGTTTCAGCAGAAGCGAATAAAGAATCATCAGCCCGATATATATCAGGATGATAATTGCGAGCTCGCGAATAAGCAAATAGCTGCAAATAATCGCTACTACGGCACACAGAACAGACATTACAGCGGCGGAACCAACGGTTACGCTGCCTGCTGCGATGGGTCTCTTTGATTTTTCCGGATGGAGTCGGTCCGTCTTGCGGTCGATTATGTCGTTAAAGATATAGATAGCCGATGCCGCCAGAGAAAAGCAGAAAAAACCACCAACGGCACTACCAACCGCCAGGAGCACTTCATCAATCGGACCAAGAAGTTTCCTTCCGAATATAAGGGCTGCGAATACAAACATATTCTTGGTCCAGTGCAGTGGACGCAGTATCTGCAAAAATTTCATAACTTCACCTTTCGATTGAATATTGACTATTGACAATTGAATACCGAAAATAGTAAATAGTCAATAGTAAATAGTAAATGACCATGATAACGACCGTTGTTTTTGATTTAGACGACACACTTTACGATGAAGTCGAGTACTGCAAGAGCGGCTTCGAGGCTGTGGCCGAGTTTCTCGCCGACTCGCCCGAGATGCCCCGCCTAAAAGGCCAGGCTAAGCGCGTTTTTGACGCTTTCCGGAAACAATTCGGAGCCGGCAACCGCACAAAGACGTTTAATGCAGCTTTCGGCGAGCTTGGCATACGCTATGACGATTGGCTTATCCAGCAGCTAACATATGTTTATCGCAACCACTTCCCGAAAATAACACTGCCGCAGGACAGCCGGGACGCCCTCTCCCAACTAAGCGGCAAATATACATTAGCTCTGCTCACGGATGGCTTTTTGCCGGCTCAGCAATTTAAGGTGCAGGCATTGGGAATCGAAAAATATTTTAAGTGCATAATTTATACCGAACAGTTCGGCAGGGAATTCTGGAAGCCGTCGCCGGCCGGCTTTGAAAAACTAATGGAGACCTTAAATGCAAAGCCGAAGAATATAGCTTATGTTGCTGACAATGAGAAAAAGGATTTTATCGCACCGAACAAATTGGGCTTTTTGGCCATCCGCATAACCCGCCCTGCCGGCTTGCATTCAGAATCCTCGCAGGAACCCGGCGCTGCGGCACAATATACAATACGCCAAATCAGCCAATTACCAGCCCTTCTGGAGAAATTTTGAGACTTTAGTCCCTGCTACTGCCCTCCAGATTAACCCGCGATTAAAACGACCCTGACATCGGTTTTTTTGTTGACTCAGAAGCGTTTTTAGGCGATAATGTACTATCTAAACGGCCTTAATATTGGATTTTTCACTATTTCTAAGGAGTTTTACTATGCCAGCAGGCAAAAGACAGCAAAGCGACGCTATGCTCTATACCCTTGTGGCCTTTGTGGGGCTTTTTATCGCTGCAACCACCGTCGCGGTTATCTACTACGTCAAATTCGAAGACCAGAGGAAAATAGCAAACGATTCAAAAAGCGAACTTGAGAAATGGGCCAGTATGTCCGAACAGCGAAAAGGATTGGGAAAAATAGTTGGAACAATACCTCGCGGTAAAAGCGGAGTCGGTACAATGGTCAATTATCTCGACGGGACGGTGTATCTAATCATCGGAGGACTACCCGAAGACACCTCCGCTGAAGTTAAATTCGACACCACCAATAGAAAAGCCGGAGAGACTTTAGAGCTGTTGGCTCAAGAGTATATTGATTTTGAAAACATTGACCCTAACACCGGACTTATACCGACAATAGAAAAACTGAAAACAAAACTGGACAACACCATAAATGCACTACTTGCTACTCAGGAACAGCTTAATGACCTGCAAAACCGATTTGATGATGCGATGAAAGCCAACTTTGAAAAAGAACAAACACTGTTAGCCGAGAAAGAAAAATTTCAGCAGCAGGTCAGCGACATTAAGCAGGACTACGATGAACTTGAAGCCCTCATGAGAAAAACTACAGATGAGCAAGTTCAGACTCTTAGGGACCAACGGGATGAAGCAAGAGTCGACTTTGATAAAGAACACGATGAGCTGCTGAAAACACAGGCAGAATTGAAAATGGCTTTAGGCAGGATAAAGTCTATCCAGAAAAAAATTGACGATATTATGCCCCCGCCGGACAGTAACGTCGCGGCATATAGGCCCGACGGAAAAATAGTATTGATTGATGACCAGACCGGAATAGTCCATCTCAATATTGGAAGCGACGACCGCGTTTATCGAGGCTTAACATTTCCCGTTTACGACAAAAATATGCCTATCCCCAAGGACGGCAAGGGAAAGGCCGAAATCGAAGTATTCGACGT
>JAUXAH010000368.1 GCA_030614945.1 Phycisphaerae bacterium | reverse complement strand
TGTAAAGGGCGGAGCAAAATCGCGGCGGGTGTCGGACTAAAATCGCGGCACCCCTGACATACTTACCCCATTCCAGATGGGTGGTCAATTCTTTTTATTCACTTTTTCAATACTTACACAAATCCCTGTCAGTTGGGATCTACTTGCCTGTAATCTTGTTCATGGTCGGGCGGCTCGTCTGTGTCCGGGTGATTATGTTTGAGCCTTCTTTTTGATTCTCGAAGTCTGTAGCTGGGTCCATTGGCTTCCATGATGTGAACCCGATGTGTTAGACGATCCAGCAATGCTCCGGTAAGCCTTTCACAGCCCAGCACCTCAGTCCACGATTCGAACGGCAAGTTTGTCGTTACCATAAGACTTTGACGCTCATAAGCCCGGCTGACAACCTCAAACAGCAACTCTGCCGCAGTCTTGGAAAACGGCACGTATCCAAACTCGTCCAAGATCAGCAGGTCCTGACGCTCGAGCTGCCGGAGCGTTCGCTCTAACTGCCTCTGTTCGGTCATCTCAAGCAAGTGCGTTACCAGGGCCTTGACCGTAAAGAACCGCACCTTTCTACCCTGCATACAGCCGGCGAAGCCAAGAGAACTGGCCAGGTGGGTTTTGCCGGTACCGCTGTTGCCCACCAGAAGAATGTTCTCCTTGCGATCCAGATATTCACCGGTCATGAGTTCTCGAACCAGCTTCTCGTTAATGGAGGGCTGAAGATTAAAATCAAACGTATCAAGCGTCTTTATAACTGGAAACCTGGCGCTCTTGACCCTTCTTTCGGCAGCCCTCTTTTGACGATCCAGAGATTCTCGTTCCACCAGACGAAGCAGAAACGTGCTGTAATCACAACGTTCCTTCATACAGACAGCTGCCATAGCCTGATATTCCCGAAGTATAGTGGGCAGCTTGAGCTTCTTGAGGTAATGTTTCAATAGTACCTGTGGTTTGCTTTCGTTCATGCCGCACCCCCGGGACTGAGCAGTTCAGTATAGTCGCCAATATTTGCCTTGGATACTCTGACAAGTCGCAGATGTTCTCGGCCGGCCAGCTTGAACGTTGTCTGTTCCCATGGTCTGTGGGCAGGTAAGAACTGCTCAATCGCATCTGCGGTATGGATCCGAACCCGAAGAGCTTTTTCTACTGCTGCGGTCAACTGTTTCAGACTCCAGGTTTCCAGCATCCGAAGTACACGAATGTATTCTTTGACGCCATTTTCCATCTGAGATTCCATTCTGTTGCGAAGAACCTCAAAGCACTTGGGCAAAGTGAAGTTCTCGAAAGGCCTGGCAAAAGGCAACGAGTGAGGTTTACGCTCTAACAGGGGCAAATAATGCAAAGGATCGAATATCTGCTTTTCTCTATCCCAGCAGCGTCGGTGGACGGCAATTACATCATTGAAACGGCATATCTCAACACGATCCGTATATCCCTTGACCGTTACATCGTGATAGGCGTACTCCATGGGAGCAGAGTAATCATTGTCATCAAATCGAACCAATAGCTCTGAATTGACCTTTCCAGGTTCCTTGCGGCAGGCATCAAAGGGCTTGAAAGGCAGAGGGAGAAAACAAAAGCTCTCTTCCAGCAGCAGTTCTTCCTTGGATTTACTATGGCCTCGCAGCTTCCTGCGCATATCTTCGCGGCACATCTGCAGTAAATGTGTATTCAGTTCGTCAAAGTCTCTTATCTGAGGCACCGGAACCAGAAAGTTCAAACGGGCAAATTTGACAAGACCTTCCACCAGACCCTTCTCATTAGCTCGCCGTACGAGGCAGAAGTGATACCTGAACAGATAATGACTGACCAGTTGGAGAAAACCGGAGGTCAGTTCTCTTTGGCGAGGACCAATGATTTTAGAGGCAGCAATCTTGCTGTTGTCATATGTGATTCGTTTGGCAACGCCGCCAAAGAATTGAAAGGCCTGGACGTGACCATCCCAAAAGGTCTCCGTACACTCCCTGTCGTAGGCCTTGACGAAGAAAACATCCGAATAGGGCAACGCCATTACGAAGAAGAATATCTTGCGTAGGATGCCACCCATCTTCACAACGGCCTGGCCGAAATCAACCTGAGCCTCGCCAGGGGGATGTTTAAGCGGCATGAATACTTCCTTGCCGGTCTTCTTAATCTCCCTGACCGCATCCTTGACAATAGTGTAGCCACCAGTGAATCCCTCCTTCTGAAGCACTTGCCATATTCGCTTGGCAGTGTGACGCTGCTTTTTGGGCATCTGCTTGTCTTGCTCAATGATTTGCCTGATCCTCTCCAGGTAGGGACCAATCTTGCTTTTCTTGGGTGGCTTGGTTCTGCAATAGCCTGGCGGTGACGGGTACTTGAGAATCCTCTCAAGCGTGGTCCAATGCATGCCGGTCTCCCTTAGAATCTGTCGTTTGCTAACTCCTTCTCGTAATACTCTTTGCCTGATCTGAATCCACTGTTCCATATCCTTGTACACTTCCTTTCCTTTCTGCTGAAAATGACCATCCTATTCGCCACCAACGCAGCAGCGAAAAACGGTTCATTTTCGCAGAAATTGCTTGGAAGTGCCGCAGTTTCTCTCCGCCTATACA
>JAUXAH010000104.1 GCA_030614945.1 Phycisphaerae bacterium | reverse complement strand
GGCCAATAGAAATAATGGGGGATACTATCTTGTTGCAGGTATCTAATGCGTAATGCCAATACGAAGAGACAGGGAGAACTATATGCCGGACAAACCGTCTAATACAACAGCATCTGCCCACCAGGTAGAGCTTGCTATTCGTCAGCTCGATTCGCTTTCGACCTTACCCTCAGTTGCAGCACGATTTTTTTCCAAGCTGCTGCAGCCCCAATTCTCACCCTCAGCCATAGCTGATATTATTGAATCAGACCCGGCCCTTACGGCCAAGATTCTTTCGCTCATCCACCAGCAAGGCGTAAGGTCGCCTGATGAGAAATTTTCACTTCGCCAGGCGCTTGACAAACTGGCCGCGCACCTGGTCCGCGACGCAGTTTTATCTGTTAAAGTTTTCCGCACCTTCGACCACGACAACGACAGAATCGTGCTTAGAAAAGAGCTTATACAACACGCTCTTGCAGTCGCCTGCTGTGCTAAAGACATCGCCGAAATCATATCACCTCAAATGGATTCACAGCTGGCTTTTTCTGCGGGGCTTCTGCACGATATCGGAAAACTTGCACTCGAAGAGGCAATGCCGAAAAGTCTTGCCCGTATTGTCGAAGAAGCGAAATCAACAAAAGCCGGCGCCTGTGCCATCGAGCAAAAACACCTCGGCACCGACCATACAATACTCGGCAAGCGGTTGGCTCAAAAATGGCACCTGCCAAATCAAATTACCCTTGCCATCTGGCTTCATCACAGTGACACCGGGATAATTTCTCAAAATATGCCTGAAGTAAGAATTGCTCAAGTCGTTCAGTTAGCCGATTTTGTAGCACGCCAATGCGGCATCGGCCAGTCCGGCAGTTATGATTCACCCGAGCCGGCAGAGAAAATAGCCCAATCACTTGCGATTCCGTCTGAGCAATTAGGGCAAATCCGCCGGGAGCTGCCCGAAACAGCCGGGCAAAAATTCAAAGTTCTGGGCCTGGATTTAGCAAACGCCGTGGCGAGCTATTGCGACGCTGCTCATACTGCCGCCGCCCAGTTAGCGCAGGAGCACACAAAATTGTCCCTTGAAAATCGCGAGTTGCAAACTGCTTCGAGCCATTTAGATTTTACAAGAGAATTTCTGCTGAGTATAAATTCGAGCACCCCGGCAATCGATATAGCAGAAAACTTTGCTGTGCGGTGGCAAAAGTTTTATCAAACAGGTATGGTTTGTGTGTATTTAGTTCCTCCGGCCAGGCCGCAATTTCTCAAAGCCGTCGTTGTGGAGAACTTGGCTCAAACAAAAACGGTCATATTAAACGCTCCTGTGAGGACACCGGCCGTACCAGAAACGATAGCGACCAGCTTTGCAATTTTAGATGCCCACGATTATATCGACTGGCTGTTCGAGCAATTAGACGTTGACTTTGACCTGAAGCAGACTAAATTGGCGCCTCTCTTAGCCAACGGTAAGGCAGTCGGAGCAATTGTTTTTGAGCTTCGTTATCCGGGCGACGCAGGGCTGTTCGAGGAAAAGTTCCGAACAGCTACTTCGATTGCCGGGGCTGTTTTAGATATGGCTTTTACATCCGCAAACCAGCAGCATTTCGCCGAGCAGTTTGCCCGGCTTCTTACCAAACCCAAAGATGCCCAACCCCGAATTGCGGCAGATAGCCCGCTGAACGCCCTGGCTGAGATGGCAGCCGGAGCAGCACACGAATTGAATAATCCCCTCTCGGTCATATCCGGCCGAGCGCAATTACTCGACGAGGCCGAGACCGACCCGGAAAAAAAACGAATCCTGAAACAGATACAGGAAAATACCGGCGAAATATCTGCGGTTATCGAGGACCTGATGAGCTTTGCCCATCCGCCGGAGCCCAGGCTGGCCGAGACGAATATCAAACAGATGCTCGATGAAGCTGTGCAATTAACCAGCCAAAAGACAGGTGTAGAACATATCAATGTCCAGATTGAAGTTGCCGAGGATGTCAAAAGCGTTTTCGTAGATTCAGGCCAGATTGTATCAGCAATTGCAAATATCTTTTCCAACGCTATTGAATCCTACACCGGCAGTCTCGGTCCCATAAAGGTTACCGCCGATGCCGAGGGCGGCAACTTTGTGAAATTGCAAATCAACGACCTCGGCTGCGGAATGGACGCTGAGACGCTCCAAAAGGCGACCCAGCCGCTCTTCTCGGCTAAGCCGGCAGGGCGCAAACGAGGAATGGGTCTTGCCCACGCCGCCCGGCTCATACAATTGAACAAGGGCACGCTGGAGATTACAAGCGAGCCCGGCAAGGGAACGACGGTAACAATTCTGTTGCGTATTGCGTGATGCGTATTGCGTAAAAAATTAGACGCAGATTGCGCGGGGAAATATAGCCACCAAGACACAAAGACACAAAGCTTGTCCCTGCGAAGGCGGGGAACCAGAGCAGATTATAGATTCCTGCTTCCGTAGGAATGACAATATTAGCCACGAATTATCACGAATTTGCTATGTTTTTGGTTGCCTGGCAGTGAGGCAAAGTGTATAATCGTATCTCCTTTGGCCGGTTTGCTAAAGGTAGGAAGGTGACGATAAATGCAGGTCTGTCACAGACATTTCGGTGACTTTTACTGATAACGTACCAGTACACCATAAATATCTACAATTCTTTAAGGAGAAGTAAAATGAGAACCAGCAATTTGACAATTTGCATAATAGCAATAGTTTTGTGTGGGCTGTTGGGTTTTTCACTATTCGCAATAGCCGGCGAATTGAACCCAACGGCGCCACCGGCGCCCACGATGAAGACACTTGATGACATCTATAACATTGCTTCAAGCGGGATTACTGAAAGGGAAGGCTATATTCAGTGCTTTGAATTTACAGGTGCAAGTTCTGCCGAAACACTTCTTACTGTCCCAACAGGCAAACGATTCGTCTTATTGAAGCTGGCCTGGACAGACGAGTTTGACGATTTAACTGTAAACGACAATCTTTTTGTGGATTTAAATGTTTTTGGTACCTATCTTGCAGATTTTCCTGATAGGTGTGTCTTGGTGGATGAAAATGAAACGTTGAAGCTCGTAAAGAGTCCCAATATTGGCACACATAAAGGATGCATAATAGGTTACTTTTATAATATACAGTAAAGCAATTACTTCTCGGCCTACCCCGTGAGAAGTAAGGTGCCGAATCCCACGCGGACTTTTAACGGTGCTCGAGTGGAGGGGCACATCTCGTATTTTTGGGGAAAAACTAAACGCTACAAGCTATTAGCAGGTCTGAAGATACAATAAAAAGCAATGTTTTGCAGGAAATATACTTGATTGGCAGAGAAAGTAAGTATATAAAAGCGTTGCTTTGAACAGTTTTCGCTGGAGATATACAGCGGATGTTAATGGAATTGCTGGAATCAGGTAGTCGGGTTTTTTATTGAAATTGGAGGTACAAAGGATGGCTTGGAATAGTACAAGCGAAAAAACGAAAAGGATGGCACCGGGTAAAGTTGTCGAGGTGCGAGCATCAGGCAAAGGCCCTTCTGAGGCGGCCGGCGAGGAGAAGCCGAAAGATGAGCTGGCCAGGGAAAGAGGCAAAGATTTGCACAGCGGTATGGAACTGTTAGAGCTGGATTTCCTGTTGAGCATTGTTGAGAATACCAAAGGCGATGATGAGAACGACGTGACGATGCGGAAGCTTAATTTTAATGAGATGCTTCGCCGGGACCAACTGAACGAGGCCGACAGCCATTCGCTCGCGGTGTACGCGATAAACGAGGGTAATCTTTACGGTAAGGATATCCAGTGTGAGGCAATGAAGGAGCTGACAACGAGGACCGCGCATAAGAGTAAACGCAAAAGTTGAGGACGGAGGTTCAGTGGTACGCCAGCTGTGCCGGAGTTTTGAAGTTTTTCTTCGCCGATATATTCAGACCACGCTCCGGCGGCTACAACGTTCCTGTAACCGGACCTGCCTGCACCAGCCTCTCTGGCGAAATAGGCTGGTACCTGGAAGCATCCGAGCCAAGCACAGTAAATATCGAGGGGGGCCATAAGAAAGAACTATGAACGGCCTTCTAATACAAACAATCCTGGCTGCCGGCAACAGCGAGGGGGAGGATACTGTCTGGATGCAAATGCTGGTCCTGGTGATGATAGTGGCTTCCTGGGGGATATACAGTCTGCTCAAAACAAGAGCAAAGAAGCTCAAAGACCAGCAGCAGGACTACCCTGAGGACACCGGCAGCCCAGGCACTCAGCGCCGGTGGCACTGGCAAATCCAACTGAGCCCCAGAGATACTGCCCGGAGCAAAGCCGTTACGCAGAAACCCGTGACCAAAATACGAGAGATACGACTTCACGGCCCAAAACCACTGGAAGAAGTAAAATTACCATCCTTAGCTCCGGCAATGGAGGCCCACGTCGATGAACCCAGGGAACTTATCGGTAAACCTCTCAAAGAGCTGAAGGATAAGCCGGCGAAGGAAAGAGGGAAAGATTTGCACAGCGGTATGGAGCTGTTAGGGCTGGATTTGCTGTTGAGCATCGTTGAGGATACCAAAGGCGGTGATGAAAACGACGTGGCGATGCGGGAGCTTAATTTTAATGAGCTGCTTCGCAGGGAACAACTGAATGAGATTGACGGCAACGCGCTTAAGGTGTATGCGGTGGATGAAGGCAATCTTTACGGTAAGGATATCCAGTGCCAGGCAATAAAGGAGTTGACAGTAAGGACTGCGCGCAAGAGTAAACATAGCGGCTGAGCACGGAGGTTCAGTGGTGTGCTGATTGTGCCGGAGTTTTGGAATCTTTCTTCGGCAATATATTTAGACTACTATCTAGCCGGTGCTCTTGCACGACGGATACGCTGTAAAAACGAGCAGTTTTTTAAGGAGGACTAAAAAATGAAAGCTGTGAAAAAAATCCTGAAGCTTGCAGTTTTATCCATTATTATTTTGCTCGTAATCTTAGGTGCAGCTTTTTATCTGTTCGGCGAACATCTGCTCAAAGTAGGAATCGAAACAGCCGCTACCGAAGCTCTTAGCGTTGGGGTGAATATTAATGACTTAGATATTTCAATTCTTAAAGGTACTGTGGAAATTGATGGTTTAATAGTTAAAAATCCGGCTGGTTACACTTATGAGAACCTGCTCGAGTTGGGCCATGGCAGGGTAACAGCAAATATCGGCTCTCTGCTCGACGATACGGTGCGTATTAAAGAACTTAAACTTGACACCATAGATTTAGTCATTGAACAAAAAGCTTTATCCAATAACCTGCAGGATATAATAAAAGCAATCCCCAGCGGCGAACCAAAAGCTGAAGAAGAAACGAAGAAGCCAAGTAAAAAGCTGCGTATAGATAACCTTGAAATTACCAACGTAACAGTCAAGGCGAAGCTGCTGCCCATTCCCGGCAGGATAGATACTATTACGCTAAAACTTGACCCTATCAGGATGAGCGATTTAGGCAGCGATGATAAACTGACTGTGGCTAAGCTAACCGGCAAAATCCTATCGGCCATCGCAGGCGGAGTAGCTGAGCAGGGTGTTGGCGTTTTACCTGAAGAGATAGTCAACACAATGAAATCAACTCTGGGCAAAACTATAGACCTGGGTAAAACCGCCGCAAAAGAGGGTGAAAAGCTTATAGAAGAAGGTAAAGATGTTGGCAAGGAACTTGTCGAGGGCTTAAAGGGCCTGCTAAAACCCAAGAAAGAAGAAAAGTGAAGACTCAACGCCGAGAGTTTTTTGAGTTGAAGGGTTTTTTAATTGATAATTGAAATTGAGGATGGAGTTGTGAAGAGCGAAGTGTTTGAGTACCTGTGGCAGCTTGTCTGTTTTTTAAGGTGAAGAAATGAAAGTCCAACTTAAGTGCCAAACGTTAATCGAGCTTTTTAATCAGTCCTTGGGCAGGGCAGAGCTGGCGGAAAAGGATTGTCTGGAGATTGTCAGAACAGAACGCGAAGAAAAGCTGACTTTCGGCCAACTATGGAGAAAGGGCCGCGAGTTTGCTGTACACCTGATTCAAAGCAGAGACATTCGAGCAGGAGATAAGATTGCTATTTTGGGGAAGAACCGCGCTGATTGGGATGTGGCTCTTTGGGGTATTATACTGGCCGGTGCTGTTCCGGTGCTTATCGACCCGGAAAGGCGCGCCGAAGGCGTCAAAAAACACCTGCTTCATACGGATGCCAAACTGCTGGTTATGGCTGACGACTACCAGGACGGCAATTGCCGAGAAAAACTAAAAGAGTTTCTCCGGCACCACGGCATCAGTCTTGTTGAAATGACCGTCTATGAGAAGCCGAGTTTAGATAGTATCAGCGTTGCCAGGCTGGTGGCTGAAATCCGCACTGAGGTTAAAGCCGACGACACGGCGGTAATTCTGTGTACTTCCGGCACGACCGGCGACCCCCGCGAGGTGGAAATAACACATTCTAATCTTATTGCCAATATGCAAGGCGCTTTGGATGTGGTAACAATAACTGTGGCGGATAAACTCGGCCATATTATGCCGCCCCATCATTCTTTCGGTCTTACCGTTGGGAAATTGTTACCTCTTTGGGTCGGAGCAACCAATCTTTACACTAATAGGTATCGTCAAATCTCACATTTCATAAGGGACAAGCGTATAACTATC
>JAUXAH010000441.1 GCA_030614945.1 Phycisphaerae bacterium | reverse complement strand
GGTTGTTTCCCTCTTGACCATGGAGGTTATCCCCCACAGTCTGACTCCTGAGATAGTCTTTACGGTATTCGGAGTTTGGTTGGGGTGAGTAGACTGGTGGTCCCCCATCCCCATTCAGTAGCTCTACCCCCGTAAAGTAGTGGCTCAAGGCTAACCCTAAAGCTATTTCGGAGAGAACGAGATATCTCCAGGTTTGGTTAGACTTTTACTCCTCCCCACAGGTCATCGCCTAACTTTTCAACGTTAGTGCGTTCGGTCCTCCAGGGATTTTTACATCCCCTTCAACCTGCCCATGGGTAGATCACCTGGCTTCGCGTCTACCACCTGCGACTAATACGCCCTATTCAGACTCGCTTTCGCTACGGCTACATCCCTTAGGGATTTAACCTTGCCACAGACGGTAACTCGCCGGCTCATTATGCAAAAGGCACGCGGTCACCCGTTACCAGCCCGAAAGCTGGTCATAGGGCTCCCACAGCTTGTAGGTGTATGGTTTCAGGTACTTTTAACTCCCCTAATAGGGGTACTTTTCATCGTTCAGTCACCTTACTTTTCACTATCGGTCGTCGAGTAGTACTTAGCCTTGGAGGGTGGACCCCCCAGCTTCACACAGAGTTCCACGAGCTCCGTGCTACTCTGGTACGCCGGCAATAATGCAGGGCTCTCGCTTTCGCATACTGGACTGTCACCTTCTATGGTCGGACTTTCCAGACCGTTCTGCTTGCGATGCCTTTGTAACTGCTTACCGGCGCCCGCAACCCCCAGCACTTATTTCAAAACTCAAAAATTAAAATGCAAAAATCAAAATTAAGAAAGTCATCGCAGCAAAGCTGCGATTCCACATTTTTTATTTTTGATATTTGATTTACTTATTTCAGAGCCCTGAAATAAGTGCTGGGTTTGGGCTTGTCCGCTTTCGCTCGCCGCTACTTACGGAGTCTCGGTTGATTTCCTTTCCTGCAGGTACTTAGATGTTTCAGTTCCCTGCGTTGACCTCCACTGGCCTATGCATTCAGCCAGGGATGACAGGAACTGGTTGCCCAGTCCTGACGGGTTGCCCCATTCGGAAATCCCGGGATTAACGGTTGCTCGGCACCTGCCCCGGGCTTATCGCAGCCTGCCACGTCCTTCATCGCCTCTCGACGCCAAGACATCCCCCATACACCCTTAGTAACTTGACCATATCAATCTTTGATTGAACACGTTGGTCAACTTGCCTAAATAAGCGCTCATATCTAAAAGCTTTTTGCTTCACAGCAAAAAACTGTTAGGGTTTTATCCCACGCATCTGCATATTAACTTGTCAAAGAACAATTTAGTTCGTAGTTCACAGTTATGAGTTCGTAGTCTACGAACTATAAACTCATAACTACGAACTCAAATGGAGACGAGCGGGCTCGAACCGCCAACCTCCGGCTTGCAAAGCCGGCGCTCTCCCAGTTGAGCTACGTCCCCGAACCCAACCTGGTAATTGGTTATTAGTAATTGGTTATGAAGCTGGACTTCGCCATTATTAGTTACCAATCACCCGTTACCGGTTACCAAGAAAAAGTGGGCCCGGGTAGATTCGAACTACCGACCTCACGCTTATCAGGCGTGCGCTCTAACCAACTGAGCTACGAGCCCAAAGTAATTTTCGATTGTCGATTTACGATTTGAAATCGGCAATGGGCTCGTCGGTTATAACTATAAACTTAATAAAGAGCAACAAAAAAACCGCTGCTTAAAACTGCCAGCGGCTCTCCTAAAATGCGGACATCAACGCCTGCCCATCAGCAGCTTAAAGCAAAAACACGTAAGCTATCAAGATTTCCTTCAAAATTCTAACTTGGTCCTTTCCGGCGGGCTGGTAAACATCCCAGCCAATGCCTCTATAATAGATTCTATTACGGTATCGACATACTGTCAAGCTTTTTTCAAATTTTTTTTATTTTTCGCCCTCCTGAAGGTTATATACTCTCAATTCCAGCAAATTGTTCTATAATCTGGTCGAATATGAGCTTTTTTGCGTTTTTTAGCCCGTATGTTTCATATTAAAGCCATATCAATAAAAAAGGGCCGC
>JAUXAH010000586.1 GCA_030614945.1 Phycisphaerae bacterium | reverse complement strand
CCAGCGGGCGATTGTGTTTACAAACTCTTTTCCGCTGCGAAGTATTTGTTCGGCCTCATCATCTGATATAACAAAGGTGTATTCATAGTCTCCTATTTGTCTCTTCTCAAACGTCCTGTTAAGTTCTCTGCCCATCTCTTTCGGGAAGATGCCTGTCTTAACAAAATGTTCTCCAAAAGCAGAAATCACTCCTTTATGAGATGAGAATGAGAGTTTTTTTGTAAGCAATGCTGCCTGGACGCAATAGAACATAGCATAGTAGGTTCTTGATACGGATGACTCATTATCCTTATCTTTCAGCAGTATCTCAGCACTCTTGAGATACCGCTGCGCCCGTTTAATAAGGGCTTCTGCTTCCTTCATCTCGGCACCCCCTCCCTTCGCAGATTCAGCAGCAATGGGCTGTTGAGTGTGGTGTAATTTTTCTCTGAGACAGGATAAACTGATAGTAATACGCCGTAGGCCAGATTAATTTCCGTAATTATATCAATCATCCGGTCTATTTCTTTACCTAGGACGACGTCGCCTTCGAGCACAATTGCCAGGTCAATATCCGAATCCTGCGTTGCTTCTTCCCTTGCCCAGGAACCGAAAAGAACGATACTTCTCAGCCGTTTGCCGTATAATTTCCCTATCCTTTCCCTGAATTCTTTGAGTATCTGTTCTATTTCCATAATCTACTCCTGAGTACTTCATCCGAAGCAATTATATACTCCAACAGTGTTATTTGCCATCTTCGTTCTCCGTTTATCATTCCTGCGAAAGCAGGAATCCATTTCTGTTCAAACGTTGTTTTAGGTAAGCATCCTCTTTGGTAACCGTCACCTATTGCTGCAGTTTGATTCTCAGGGACTTTATAAAATCCCTAAATGTCTCAAATGGTTCATTATATTGTAGCGTGGTTCTTGGCCCAACTTTATATTCATTCTTATTCTTGCCTCTTCCTAAAGGCCAAAGATTTTCCTTTACATAACGGCGTACATCACTGGGCGTCAATAGGTAGCCATTATCTGGCGTTTCATACAGTAAAACCACAAACCATTTCTTGCGAGAAGCTTTTAGCTCTTCCATTCTATTGTTCGTCACACCCCATCGATAGGGATCTGCTGACCTAATTTTAAAATAAAGCAAACAATTGATATGTCCAGATAACTCTACTATATTGTTGGTATCACGGATTATACTTTTAAATCTTTTGCATTGAAAACCTTCTTGTGTTCCAACTTTTTCTAGCAGCAATTTAAATTCTTTTTGAATGCTAGCCATTTATCACGAACCTAATCCATTTATTGCCCTGGCGATTCGGAGGACGGCTTCGAAGCCGTCCCAAATATTCTCGTGGCTGATTACGCCCAACGCAACGGCTTCTTTGTGCAGTGCTTCATATATAGAAAGTGCCTTTTTATGGGAAATATTTTCCTCCT
>JAUXAH010000249.1 GCA_030614945.1 Phycisphaerae bacterium | reverse complement strand
TGTATAGTCATCCTTATAAATCGAATCGGGTTTCACTTTCAAATGCAGATGAACAAACTGCTGGATTCCCGCTCCCCGCTTTTGCGGGGACGAGTTTACCCCTGCGGAAGCAGGGGCGGGAATGACAGAAGTGCGCTCTTTTTGTTGCTCAATCAGCTTTATTTCAAACTGCTTTTTCAAATCTTTTATTTTGGTAAAGCCGATTATCGGCAGATTCTTGCTGGCCAGCTCGAAGGCGTCCACCGGCTTGTTCGGTTCGGCCAATTGATGGCATCTAACAGTCTTGATTTGATAGTCGAGGTGAGTAAGCCAGACGCCGTCGAAGATAAAGTGCTCGATGTATTTTTGCTCTTTTTCATCATCCTGTTTAAGGGTTTGAAAATTTATCCTCAGCTTGGTTTTTTTCTTGTCGAACCTTGCGTAATACAAAACGCCCTTTCTTAGCGTTTCTGATTCGAACAGCGGCTGGGTGAATCGATATTCAATCCGGGCCTGGTAGGATTTAAGCTGTTTGGTCTTCTGGTTTAATTGTTTTAAGACCGCCTCAACCGGATCGGGCTTTACCTCTTTCTCATACAGCACGCCTGAACTTTTTGTACAGCATCCAGCCCGGCAATTACCGAGCATTGCCAACAAGATAAAGGCAACTTTCGTTATTATCTTCGTGTCCATTAGCCACCCTTCCTTTATATTTTTTGTCTTTTTAATTCTATTTTCTCTGCGCTCTCTGCGTTCTCTGCGGTTAACTTTTCTTTTCTTCGATAATTTGAAGTATCTGGCTGATGTTTTCAACAGTAAAATCCGCATACCCGGCAAATTCGGCGGCCCTGTCGTGATTGGCCAGCAGCACGGCAACGGCGTCTGCGGCTTTTGCACAGAGTAAATCGAAAAGATAATCGCCCACCAGCAGAGTTTCCTCCGGCATAACGGCGAATTGCTCACATATTCGCAGCACACCGAAGGCATCGGGTTTGACCGGCCCGTCCTCTCTATCAACGATTATCTCGAATTTCAAGCCGTGCTTTTTAGCAATAGCGAGGGCATTGCTCCGCTTGTTACGCGTCAATATGCCGATATGAATACCGGCCTTGCGAAGTGCCGAAAGTGTCCGTTTTGCACCGGCGTTGAGGCGGGATTCTGTTACCGCCCGCCTCTCGTGAAAATGCAGTATTTCCTCAGCGTGCTGCCGCTGCTGCGGCGTCATTTTCTCCATCGACTCAAGGACCGGCCCGGAATCTCTGTCTAACCCCATTTCTTCGCGAATAGCGTCAAAGTCGAAGTAAGGCTGCGTTATTGTGCCGTCCAGATCAAATATCACAGCTTTAATTGACATAGTATTCGTATATCGTATTGCGTATGAAGATTTCCGGTTTTCAATCGGAAGTCATAAATTGAAGATTATTCCTACGCTACCTGCTATTTTTTATTTAGCTTTTTTGCGAAGCAGCTCGATGAAGTATCGGCCGGCCTGGCCCAAAAGCTTGTTTTTGCGAACGATTATACCCGTCGGCCTGACAAAACTCTCATTCGAAAAGCCAATCGCCTTTATTGTTCCGCTGCCGACTTCCTGAAGTATTGCGGTCTCCGGCAATATGCTTATCCCTGAGTTTATCTCCACCGCTCGTTTGATGGTCTCGATATTATCGAATTCCATCACCGGACGGACAATAATATTGTAACGCTGTAAAATATTGTCTGTCCACATCCGTGTAGGGACATCTTTCTCAAAGCTGATGAATCTTTCAAATTGCAATTTGTGAATATCGACCTGCGATTCGTGTGATAAAGGATGCTTCGGGCTGCAGGCCAGAACCAGCGGCTCATCCTCAAAGTCATACACATCGAGCCGCTTGTCTCTTTTCGGAACAGCTACAAGACCGATATCGATATCGCCGGCCAAAACCAGCTCATAAATTCTGTCGGCGCTAAAGTATTCAATATGAACATTAACATTTGGGTAACGGGCCATAAATTTTTTAACGTAGCTCGGCAGAGTGTGCATCCCGATACTGAAAATTGCAGCTACATTTATTCTGCTGCCGGTTGAGGATTTCAGGGCATTTAGTTCAGTCTTTAATTGCTCATATCTGTCAAGCATATCTGTGGCGGCCTTGTAAAGTAATTGGCCCGCTTTCGTAAGTTCGATGGGCCTTTTCTTTCGGTCGATTAACTGGCACTTATGAGCAAGTTCCAGTTGCGCAAGCTGCTGGGAAATCGCCGATTGACTTAGAAGATGCTTTTCAGCGGTCTTTGAAAAGCTCCGCAAGTCAGCTAAATCGCAGAATATCTTTAGTGTTTCTATATGCATTATAAGTTGTCCTGATAGATTATATTATTATTTAATCCTTTGTGCCAAGCCGTCAAATTAGTATATTATTGTATCTGCCTGCCGTTTTCAAGGCAATTATGTATTTTCGCTATTAGTTTAACTTATTATAACAGTTATGAAAGATAGGAATTTTAATTTTTAATGGAGGTTGTTCAAGTGGCAGCAAACACTATAACCCAGGTCGTTTACGAACAAGTTCTCAAACGCAATCCCGGCGAGGTGGAATTCCACCAGGCGGTAAAGGAAGTGTTAGATTGTCTGGGGCCGGTACTCGAGAAGCATCCGGAATACGTCGAGGCCAAGATTCTTGAGCGATTGGTCGAACCCGAGAGGCAATTAATCTTCCGCGTCCCCTGGCAGGACGATAAGGGCAACATTCACGTCAACCGCGGATTTCGCATCGAGTTCAACAGTGCCCTGGGGCCTTACAAGGGTGGTATTCGCTTCCATCCAACCGTGTATCTGGGCATCATCAAATTTCTCGGTTTCGAGCAGGTCTTAAAGAATTCCCTAACAGGCCTGACGATGGGCGGCGGAAAAGGCGGGGCCGATTTCGACCCTAAAGGAAAGACTGATGCCGAGGTGATGCGTTTTTGCCAGAGCTTTATGAACGAGCTTTACCGCCATATTGGTCCCGATACAGACGTGCCCGCAGGTGATATTGGTGTCGGCGGGCGTGAAATCGGTTTTATGTTCGGCCAGTATAAGCGCCTCTGCAATGAGTTCACCGGCGTCTTCACCGGCAAGGGCCTTGAATGGGGCGGCTCGCTGGTGCGCACCGAAGCTACCGGCTATGGCCTCGTTTACATAATGGACGAGGTATTAAAGGACAATGGAAAGAGCGTCGAGGGTATGACCGTCAGCATATCCGGTGCCGGCAATGTTGCCATTTTTGCCACCGAAAAAGTTCAGCAGCTCGGCGGTAAGGTGGTTACCCTCAGTGACTCCAATGGCTTTATCTATGACCCTGACGGCGTTAATCTCGATACTGTCAAGCAAATCAAAGAAGTGGAACGAAAACGCATTAAAGAATACGTTTCAATCCATAAAAACGCTAAATACACCGAAGGCTGTCGGGGTATTTGGGATGTCAAATGCGATATTGCGCTGCCCTGTGCAACGCAGAATGAACTTGATGGGGCCGCCGCCAAAACCTTGGCCAGGAACGGCTGTATCGCCGTCGGCGAAGGCGCCAATATGCCCTGCACCCCGGAAGCCGTCGATGTATTCCACCAAAACAATGTTCTGTTTATCCCGGGCAAGGCTGCAAACGCCGGCGGCGTAGCTGTTTCCGGTCTTGAGATGGCACAGAACAGCCAGCGTATCTCCTGGACATTCGAGAAAGCCGACGCCGAGCTGAAAAACATTATGGTAACAATCTACAAAAATACCAGACAGGCAGCGGAGGAATACGGCTGCCCGGGCAACTTCGTCGCCGGGGCCAATAT
>JAUXAH010000474.1 GCA_030614945.1 Phycisphaerae bacterium | reverse complement strand
ACGCCAGCCGGCGCAAAAAGTCCGAACAGTCTATACCAGACCGATTTGGCAAGTTTTACGATGGGTGCCGAGTACGACCCTGCTGACGCAACCGGCTTTATTCGCCTGTTTGGCCTACCGATGAAGGTAGCCGCGGCGGTTAGCAAGAAAGGGACAAGAAAGTGATCGTGTCATTTGAGCCGGACTACCGTAATGTCCTTGATGCAGCCAGGAATAAGTGTCCTGCAAGGCTTCCATTATACGAACATATAATAGATATTGATTTTATGGAGAAGGTTCAGGGCAGTTCTTTCGGTCAGTTAATAGAAGGTGATGATGCCGACCTTCGTGAGTTCTTCAGGCATTACTGTGGGTTTTTCAAGGATATGACTTACGATGCGGTTTCCTTCGAGGTTTGCATTACGGATATACTTCCGGATGCCGGAGCTCTGCTGGGAGGAGGGCCTGGTCCGATTCAAAACCGTAAGGATTTTGAGAATTATCCCTGGGATGAGTTGCCCGGGCGTTATTGGCAAGTCGCTGATAGGCGGTTTGAGATGCTCGGCCAATCTCTGCCGGCAGGTATGAAAGCTATCGGCGGCGTAGGTAATGGCACCTTTGAAATCAGCGAGGACCTCGTGGGCTTTGAATACCTCTGCTATATGCAGGCTGACGACCCGGAATTGTTTGGTGAGCTGTACCGGAAAATTGGCGATTTAATGGTTGAAATATGGACCGAGTTCTTGCAGCGGTACAGCAAGTTCTACGCAGTCTGCCGTTTCGGTGACGACCTTGGGTTCAAGACGGGCACTCTTCTGGCCCCAGAGACCATGGTCTCGCATGTTATTCCACAATATCGGCGAGTTATCGACCTCGTACACGATACGGGACTGCCATTTCTGCTGCACTCGTGCGGCAACATATTTGACGTAATGGAGCCGATAATTGCTGCCGGCATTGACGCCAAGCACTCCAACGAGGATGTGATTGCGCCGTTTACAAAGTGGATAAAAAACTATGGCGACCGAATCGGACTTTTCGGCGGAATCGATGTTGATGTGCTGTGCCGGAATACACCGGATGAAATTTGCGAATACGTGGTGAGCACAGGGGAAAAGTTCCGAAAAGAGGCCAAGGGCTATGCGCTCGGGTCGGGCAATTCCATTCCCGGCTATGTTCCAGTTGAAGGTTATATGGCTATGATTCGAGCGGCCCAGAAAATCAGAGAGAAGGAAACCCGCATTCCCTGACAGCTTGTTTCGGGAACCCGATATCGTTGCAAAGGAGGCATTGTGGCAGTACCGGATTGGATTTGGTTTGTCTTTATCTTTGCGTTTGGTTGTTGTATAGGCAGCTTCCTGAACGTTGTCATTTATCGCTTACCTCGCGACAAGTCTTTAATAACTCCTCCTTCTGCCTGTCCTGCGTGTGGTAAGCACATTCGTTTTTATGACAATATACCGCTGGTTTCGTGGCTGCTTTTGGGCCGAAAGTGCAGGTATTGCAAGGTCCCTGTCTCGCCGCGTTATTTTGTTATTGAGCTTCTGACCGGCCTGCTTTTCCTCGGCCTTTTCATTTTGTATTTCCGTACCGATTTGCGTACCGGTATGCCGTCGTTTCTGCAGGGCGGCTGGTTTATTTATCTTCTTCATATTATTCTGTTAGCTGCTTTCATTGCCGCCTCAACAATTGATTTGGAATTGTGGGTTATCCCACTGTCTATCTGCTGGTTCGCTACTGCAGTTGGGCTGCTCGGCTCGGCCCTCGGCGGTTATATAATTGGCCCTGACAAGGTTAGCGGCCACGCACTTTTGCCCAGCGCCTCGGCTGGAACCGGCTCCCTGGCCGCAGGGGCCGCAATAGGACTGGCCATATCCTGGGTGCTGCTGGCAACTGGTTTAATTAAAAGAAGTTACGAATCGGCCGA
>JAUXAH010000622.1 GCA_030614945.1 Phycisphaerae bacterium | reverse complement strand
GCTGAGAGGTTCGTGGATAATCGCAGAGCCAACAGACTGCTTACGCGTCGGTATCGCAGGCCGTTTGTCGTGCCGGAGCGGGTCTAAAGACGGCCACGGTGACACTGCCTCATCTGACCATTAAGAAAGCGTACCGGACGAACCTGGTAGAGGAGAATAAAGAAAAACTGACTAACACCGCGCATAAGGTTACGGCGCCCCCTCAAGGGCTTCGGGATAACCACGATTCGCCTTCAAACGCCCTGATGCCGGTGAGTGGTAATTATTCAACAATACCGCTCCGGGCGCCTATGCTATACAGAAAGACGAATTCGCCGAAAGATTATTGTCTTTTCGCTGTCAAAAAAGTTAATACGGGCATTATTCACTTGACAGGCGTTGTGGTTTTTACTATCATATAGATGTTGCGTGTGCAAAGCGACGCTTTCGTCATAGCACTATTCATGGTCAGGTGCAACAAAGGCACATTGCAACAAGGAGACGGGTGATATTAAGCTCGATACAAATCGCTTGCGTCTCCTTTTTTTATGCGCGTTGCATTTTCCGAGTGAAAACATCCTTGTTTTCAGAGACATCGGGAACCTTCGCCTCCTGCTTCGGTTTCTGCGGTACGCCTCGACCTCCTGCAAAATCCCTGAAAGTGTGCTTGTCTGCCCCCCAACAGTCAGGCGTGGGCCTAAGCTCAATTGGTGCGGGGCTGATTAAATATAAAGGTAACCGTTTAGCCCTTTCAGTTGATCTGAGGTAGAAGCGAAGGAGTAAGAGTTTGGAAATAATGGGCAGACAGGGCGTTTTGAAGGAATTGCCAACTGGAGCGGCCCTGCTTTCGGCAGGTAGCCAGCACCGTCCAGATACGTGCGTTCCGTTGTCGGCCCGTCAATACTTGTCTCTGCGAAGCAGGAAGCTCGGCTGTCTGCTGAATCTTCGGCTTGTCAATCGGCTGACCGGGGCCTTTATAGCCGCAATCACAGCAACCAGCGTGAAGTTCCAGCGTTCTATCAATTCTCTCCGGCCCGAAGCGTTGTCGATTGATGCCTTTATGGCCAGGTTGTCCGCCTTGACGACAGGGTTCACTCGATTGTTTGGGCTTGGGTGGCTTAATAATATCGCTCGATGATGTTTTAGAAGAGTTAGAGGAATTCTTGGAGAGTTTAGCTATCTTGTCGGTAAGTCTTGTTACTTGTTCAGTAAGTTCGGCAACTTGCTTTTCCAACGCAGCGATTCTCTCATCACGTTGTCTCAATTGAGCCTCAAGTTCAGCAATACGTCGCTTACAGAATTGTTCTCGTTTAGAGGTCAATTCTTACCCTCAAATCATTTACTA
>JAUXAH010000427.1 GCA_030614945.1 Phycisphaerae bacterium | reverse complement strand
ACTGTCTTCGTTCCCATAACAGTCTGGGCTAAACAGGCTGATGCTTGCGCCGAGTACCTAAAGAAAGGCCACCCCGTCCTGATCGGTGGCCGGATCCGCCAAGAGCGGTGGGAAGCCAAAGAGGGCGGGAAGCGTTCCCGTCTGGTAGTCGTAGCGCAAATTGTTAGATTCCTAAAAAGAAAAGCTCAAGAAGACTCCTCATCTAAGCCGATAGAGTCACCAGAGCAAGACCCCGGGTTAAGGGACGAGGACGTCCCGTTTTAACTGAGAGTCTTGCCCGATAGGAGTCCGCAGTGTCACTGAAGAAAGTCCTGGTGTGTTCACGCCCCAAATCGGGGCACGGGGTTGACCACTCCCCGAATACAGGGGGTAAGGGTGCGAACCCTACACCCCAGGACAGTCTCGCGGTGACACGCGAGTTTTACGGACTCCAACCCACCAAAGGGGGTAAGAGAAAAAGTTCCTTGCCCCCTGAACGTGGGGCCCCCACCCCAGAAGAAGCATTTAACATCATCCAAAACCTACCCTGTCTTAACGAGTGTATAGACTGCCACTTCTTAGCCCAAGCCCTCAACGGCGATTATAAAGAATGTTATCGAAGAGCCGAGGCCGTTATCTTCACAGGAGAGGACAGAACCGAATGTCAATTAAACCTATTTCCGGAAGAATAGACAGTCTCGCGGCGACACGCGAGTTTTACGGACTCCAACCCGCCCAGGGGGGTGAGGGCTTCGCCGCCCTACCCCCCAAAAGTGGGGGCTCCCGGTCTCCCCTGTTATATTTACCAGATACGGCAAACCTCGATGGCCTCGCAAGCCTCCCGTTTACTGAAACGAAGACCTGCACCCTGAAATATATGGTCTTAGGCTGTGGTTGTAGCCGTTCTGTCGTTCCAAGTACCTGTATGAGTACTAATTGCACCTTATGTCAGTCTCACGTGGGTCAGAGGCGGGCTGAGAGCGTCTTTAGACGTCTTATGCGAACAACGTCGAATCAGCATCGTTATAATTCACCCAAGCCTGTGATTTATACAGTCTTCACTATTCCACCACACAAAAGAGAACTTTACTTAGACCCGAAGAAGTGGTCTAAGTTTAGGAAGGAAGTATGGACTACACTAAAAAAAGATTTCGGGGGACTGTACGGAATGGAAGCCTCTCATCCGTGCGGGGATGCAGACCCCACGCGGTTCCATCCTCATCTGAACTTTGTCTGGCGCCAACGACCCGGGTTCAGAGGGTTTATCGACGAGAAGAAACTGAAAGATATTTTTCGAGGTATGGTGGAGGCGTCTGTCGTAGATGTATGGACAGCGTACACCACTAGCGTGGGGCTGATTAAAAAATGGGTTAATTATACGTGCCGGACGTTTCCGGGTAATCACGTATGGACTGGTCCGATTAGATGGTTTGGTAAATATCCTCGAGGAGCAAAATCGGTACCCGTAACGTGTTTTATGTGCGGGCAACGATTTAAGGTTATCGGAACTTTAGAGAAAACCCAAGTTGATGAATGGTATAAGACCGGGTGGGCTTTGGGCATCGACCCGCCCTGGGAGAGAGACAGTCAAATCAAGATGATAAAATCCTCAGGGACCATCAACGTGATACCCTCACAGTCGTAGTGCAGTCGAGACGCATAAGCGGATATGTGAGGGTTAAGCTGAGGCGTGCATGCAAAGCATGCACAAGAAAAAAACAGGGGGGGGAAATAAAAAAAAGGGGGAGAGAGAGAGTAAAAGATAAATTTACGCCGAGTGACGAAACAAAGTACCATGAGGTGTCACGACCGTGCGAAACAAAGTACCGTGAGGTGCACGGGGCGTAAATAAGTAATAGAGAGAGAGAGGGGTAAAACGGGCAAAAACGGGTAAAAAGTAGGTTATCCACGGGGTTAATAACCCGAATTATCCATATATCCACACAGTATCCTCAAAACCACTACGTAATATCCCCGCAATATCCTTACCCTTACGGATGAATATCCACACAGTATCCCCAAAATAGCAAAAAAAAATCGCCAGACGGGGATAAAGAAAGGGCCCCCAGAACACGGAGCTAACATTATAAATACCATAAAAACGGACCAAAGTACACGGAGCTAACTATTGGATTAAAACGCCAAA
>JAUXAH010000541.1 GCA_030614945.1 Phycisphaerae bacterium | reverse complement strand
AAAAACTTAACACTGAGAACTCAAAACTACTCTGTGTGCCAATCGGCCTGGGCGTCTTTGTGATTTAAGAAGATTCCCACATCTTTGATGTCAATTGCACCGTCGGCATTGATATCGCCAAGTAAATAACTTTCCGGCGATTTGGTGCTGTTTAACAAATTGCTGAGCAGGATAGTAAAATCTAAATCGTTGACAATACCATCGGCATTGAGGTCATACCAGAAGATGCTGTCGCTGTCCTGGCCGGCGCTGACATTCCAGGCCAGGCCGTATCGCTGCGCTGCGTCTATTTGCATCGGGTCGTGAGAGACAACAATTTCGTAATCGGTATAGTTGGCGTCGGCCCGGCAGTAAATATGCTCAACGTTATCGACACTGCTGTCGCTATAATCGAGCAGATAATCGTTGGCGGGGTCAATTGCGTCAACGGCCCAGAGTTCGAGGCGGAGGTCGGTATCTTTCTCCGGCATCGGTTCAAAAGGATAAGCGTTATTGTAGTGCCTGTTCCAAACGGCTGTGGCGGTAATAAATTTGCCTGCCGGTTCTGCGAGGGTGATTTTGTAGATCCTTTGAATCATATACACGCCCCCCCCATAAGGGCTTTTGCTTGTATCCAGCTGGTTGTTGTCCCAGCCGGTTGTTGAGACGTAGCCGGGTTCGTTTCGCCCGGCAATTAAATGCTTGTAGGCGCCAACCGCATTTACCATTCCCGCTCCCTGAATATAATCCAGTGGGGCCTGGTGGTCATCGTCGATTTCGAGCCGGCCCTTGTGCCAGTAGGGCAGTTTGGTTGCAGAATTTAGCAAAATGGCTTTTATTACGCAATTTCCGCCGTCTGGTGAGACAGCGGAGCTGAGGTCTGGGTCTTCTCTGGCCTTCTGAACGAGCAGGCCGATTGTTCCTGCAACTATCGGGGTCGAGAAACTCGACCAGCTGCCGGTGGGCTCATAGCCGCCGGGCTCGTTCACATCGGCGGCGAGGCAATTTCCGGGAGCGACAATATCGGGCTTGCATCGGCCGTCCACAGTTGGGCCGAAACTCGAATGCTCCGGATAGGCCAGGGCGAAATGTGCCAGATTGGTCGCAGGATTTTCGGTGTTTACGGAATCAACTACGCCGACGCCGATGACATTTGCTGACGCGGCGGGGTAAAGCAGAGGGTCATTAGCCTTCAGGCCATTGCCTATCCCGGCGACAACAATAAGGCCCTGGTGTTCTGCCAGTGATTCGATTCCCCTTGTCCACCAATATTCACATGGGTCGCCGATGCTGGCGGTTACAATATCTGCATCCGGGGGTGAGTGAGAGAATACGTTATTGATTAAGAAATGCCAGAGTTCATAGATATCGGCCTGGGCCTGCGGCGCTGTACCCTGATAGTAAAATTCTCCGAGGTGAAGATTAAATGCGTCAGGGTCTTCGCCGAGCAGTATGGAGCAGATAGCCGTCGAATGGGGTGAGATGCCTGCCGGCAGTTCGGCCAGGTCGTGAAAACCTAATTGTTTGGCTTTGAGGCAATCGTGCCCGATACTCGGCCGGTAATCGTTTTGAGGTTCGCCGTCGATATAAGTAATGCTTCGGGAGATAACAGCGAATTTGACGCCGG
>JAUXAH010000352.1 GCA_030614945.1 Phycisphaerae bacterium | reverse complement strand
GTTTCTCTTTACCTCTCTCGTCCGGCACTCACTTTTAATACGGGGCTTCTTTAAGGAGCTCTTTCCAATTATCTGTTTGTATGATTAGCACCTTAATGGGTTTCTCTTTACCTCTCTCGTCCGGCACTCACTTTTATACCTATTTCCATACAAATCTCTCTCTTTTTTGAGGGGCTTGGGGTGGGCTACCCCCTCATCCACCAAAAAAAGGCAGTTTTAACAAGGAGAATGGGCTAAAGCCCATTATTTTAAGGCTATCACCACAAACGGATGTATACTTCTTCAATACCAGTACTATGGTGCTATTGACAAACCACATCTTTTTCTGTTATAATGTTTTTGTTATGGAAATAAAGAAATGGGCGAAGCCTGAGAATGTGAAAAAAACCGTCCGGAACTCCCTCTTAATACTCTATGTCCGCGAACACCCCAAGCTTTCAAAAGCAGCAGTCGGCCGCATCTTTGATATATCGAGACAACGAGTCTCTATTATTTTAAAGGGGGAATGACAATGAGCTTCGAAGACCTATACTGCATCGCCTTAACCATGCTACTCGGTGAAGAATACGAGTGGTGGTTTGACTTCACACCACACTCTAACTACTGGAAATGGAAACTTCAACAAGCCATAAACTAAAGAAAGGGGGAACCAAATGGCATCTCTGAATACCTGTATTAAACACCTCACCATTAACCTAAGGCTTTTCACACTCCTTTACGATAAAGCTACGCTCGATAAAGCCCAAAGCACTCTCCGTTATCTTAATGAACTTAAAAAACTCAAGGTGGTAACAAAATAAACTTAGAGAAGGCTATTGAAATTAACAAACTCCTCGCTAGACAAAGTAAAGGTGCTTTACACCCTGATACTCAAGATGCTCTCAAGCTAGGCGTTGAAGCCCTAAAGGCGTGGAAGCAGTTTAGAGAAGGTCGTTGGGTATCAGGACGCTATGACCTACCAGGTGAGACCTCAGAATAATGAGGGGGAACAAAAATGACCATAGACGAAGCTCTTAGGAACTCCCAGGAAGGTGCCTTTCGCCTAGAACGACAGGGATTTGAGGATTGGGCCAAAGGTGTTACGCTAGGCATCGAAGCCCTAAAACGCCTCAAGCGTGATAGAGCCAAGGGTGATATTCACCCAAACGACTCTTTACCTGGTGAGACCAAAAAATAAAAAGGGGGAATTATGATAACATTGAAAAAAGCCATTGAAATCCTTAATATTCCTCTCTCTACTAAAGACCAAATGGTTGATATAAACTATGTGCGGGCCGTTCAGCTGGGCTTTGAAGCCCTGAAAGACATTAAGGCAATTAGGGCAACATTCCTGCTCATTGACTTTGGAAGACTACCCGGTGAGACCAAAGAAAAACCATGAAAAACTACCAAGCCCTCTCTTAACTTGATAGCGAGTTCATTAGTGCCCGCGACTTTATAGATAGGAGAAATGTTATGAAAGCACTAAAAAGAACCTGTATCCGATGTGGTCGGAAACCAGTCCCAAAACGCAACTATTTCTTTTGCGATAACTGTTGGGAAGTCGTTAAAAAAATGCCCGAGGGTTCATTTTACACAGCGAGGTCATATATTGAGTCATCAGAAAGACCCGAATTGGCATCCGTCCCAGAAGTCCAGGCGTTGTTATCACCGAGTAATAAGTGGTATCGAGCGTGGTGGAGACTTGCGATTCTTAACCTTGACTTCCTCAAAAGAAAGTCCCGTCTCCTGTCAAAAAAGTTTTCGCTCTCTCTATAAGCGACTTCAACGCCGGGGACTAATTAAAGGCTATATCAAGGTGCCTGAGCTTAGTAGAAACGGCAAGCAGCACCTTCATGTTCTCTTTCGCGGCAGCTATATTGAGCAGGCCTATCTAAGCCATGTTTGGCAGGAGCTTCACAAAGCAAAGGTTATTGACATACGCCGAGTTCATTCAAGTGTTGATAAGCGTAAGCTGGCTTCCGATATGGCCAGCTACATGTCTAAAACGAACGCCTTCCGGTATAGCTGGAACTGGGACTGGGTCTGGCGCGGGTTCTGCCGGGACTGGACAAAACTTAAACGCCTCTGGCGTTCTTGGAATGAAGCCACTACCAATTATTCTTTTGACGATTTGCTTCGTTGGTGGCGTCTATGGCTTAAAGGGTTCTGGAAACCCGACCTAGACACCTTACTAGAGCCACCATAATCAAAATTGAGGGGGACAAGAACAATGAAGAATACTAAAATATTAGCAACACTAGAAGCCATTGAGAAATGGTGCTCCGGCGAAACTGGAATTCAACCGGTTTTGGAGCTCATAGGTGATGACCATAACGAGGTCGGTCAGATGCTAATGCTAAATGGCATTGCCGACTTTTCTTATAAGCTAGTGGAAGGTTTTTCTTACCAGGCTGTCGTCAATGCCGTCCTTCTTTACCTGGCTATGCGTGGAGACATCCGCAAAAAGGCAAAACCCTAGGGATACACGAATTGCCGTTATCTATCCGTTTCTGGTGATACCCTAAAAAGTAGACTTATCACTTTGCTATCCTTGTTAAAACTGCCTTTTTTTCCCCTGCCCCTGCACAAGGGCTTTTAACGAGGAGAGGAGAAAAGCCCTTGTTTGTAGCCCACCCCAAGCCCCTCAAAAAAGAGAGAGATTTGTATGGAAATAGGTATAAAAGTGAGTGCCGGAC
>JAUXAH010000317.1 GCA_030614945.1 Phycisphaerae bacterium | reverse complement strand
CGGCGTCAATCAGCTCGGCACAGCTTCTGAAAACTGCGCTGTCAGTATTGCTGAACTGGAACCAGCCGGTATCCGTAGCTACCGCGACAAAGAGCGCCTGGACAATTTTTTCAGTTACCGGCCAGCTGGCATATTTTAACAAGTCAAAAACAATCAGGGCGGTAGCAGCGGCGGCGGTATCAATCAGCTCAACGTCTCCGAGGCCGTCGGCGGTTACGTGGTGGTCGATTACCAGAACCGGCTTATCGGCCTGTTTCAGGTACCCGTCAAACTGCGGCAATTGGCTGTAACTGTTGGTATCGATAATCATAATCAAATCCGGCTCAGCGAATTGCCCTTGTTTTAGCTGCTCGAAGCTGACGTCTGCGCCGAGGATTGGGAGTTTTTCGGCGAAGAGAAATTCATACCATTCCGGCACCGGCGACAACAATATCGGCTTTACCTTTTTACCCAGAGCGCCCAATACATCAGACAATGCCGCAATCGAGCCGCACGCATCGCCGTCCAGCCTAATATGGGTCGTCATCAAAACATTATTCGATTTGTTAATTAACTCAACTGCTTTCTGAAATTCACTGCTATTTACCATAATAATCCTTTACCAATTCTTTTTTATTTTCTTGCCACAGATTTCGCTGATTTAACTATTCTTTATCTGTGCTCATCTGCGGCTAAAATCTCTTTTGCTTTTTCGCAGTCTTTTGCGATTTGGGCGGAAAGGTCTTTCTCTGTCTCGAACTTCTGCTGGTCGCGTATGCGTTTTACAAAATCCATAGCGAGCCATTTGTCGTGCAAATCGCCGACCTCGCCGATTAGTACGTGGGCTTCTATCGCCAGAGGATTATCGCTGCCAAGAGTCTCCGACCTGCCGATACTAAAGGCGGCTGGGATTTTCTCTTTCGCTGCGCAGATTTTTTCTTCGCTGTTGGCGATCTGGACAAAGCCGGCATACACACCTTCGGCGGGGACAAGCTGCCGAACGGGTTCTACATTTGCCGTCGGAAAACCGAGCTGCTTTCCTTTGCCGCATCCCGGCACCACCTGACCAATGAGCCGATAAGGTCTGCTTAATGCAATGGCGGCATCGGCCACATTACCACCTTCAAGCATATTGCGAATAAGTGTGCTTGAAATTTGAACGGTTTGGCCGGTTGACCCCGCCCCTCCGAGGGGCGGGGTTGAGAGTTTAACCTCTTTGGCTTCAACGACAGAAACCTCAAAGCCCTTCTCTGCCCCTAACTCCTGCAGCGTACGGACACCACCACCCCGGCCACATCCGAAGTTAAAGCTTTCGCCCTCAACCACTACGCCGGGCTGAATATTCTTAACGATGAACTGCTCCACAAAATCCTGCGGTGAAAGGCTTAGAAGCTCAGAGGTGGTTTTTAAGACTAAAAGGCAATCTACCCCGAATTCAGCAAGAAGGTGTTTTTTCAATGCCAATGACGTTAGAATGCCAGGTCTTTTTTGCGGATGTAAGACAACAAGTGGATGCGGCTCGAAGGTCATCACCACCAATTCCGCCCGCCTTTCTGACGCAGTTTGTTTGGCGGCGATTAAAATCTCCTGATGGCCGAGATGAACGCCGTCGAAATTGCCGATAGTCAGCACGCTGCCGCTTTTAATCTTCTCAAGACCTGATATTGTCTCTATAATCCTCATTCTGCCCTTGCCAAGTTTTCTTCCACAGTGGGTACGTTAATGTAGATGTTCTGCCGTCAACTTAGAAGCATTAATTTACCCACCTGGGCCAAAATCTGCAATGGGCAAGAAAAATTAAAAATGTAAAGCAGAAAATTAAAAATTGACGAACAGCTATTCTTTTTCTAATCTTATCCAATAAATTATGGCACAACCAATGTTGGCAAGAGAAAAGATTAAAAATATAGCGGCGGAGCTGAAAAAGCATGCACCGTTTACCTTGTTCGGCGCCTTGACAGGCATCGTTTTGATGCTGCTGTTTAAGAATATCGAGCACCAGACAAGCAAAGGGCTGTTCTACGTATTTCACCCCGCTCATGTGCTATTAAGTGCGATGGTAACGGCCTCGATGTTTCAGCTTCACACGAAAAGGCGAAAATTCATTATGGTCCTCTTAATCGGGTTTTTTGGCTCAATTGGAATTGCAACCTTGAGCGATTCGCTCATCCCTTACGTTGGCGAACTGCTTTTGGGTATGCATGTTCACGTACATTCCCACGAGCATACAAGTTTCGGTGAGCACGCACACATTGGTTTCATCGAAGGCTGGTATTTAGTAATACCGGCGGCTGTAGCGGGTGTGCTGATAGCATATCTCAGACCAAAGACAAAATTTCCCCACGCCGGCCACGTGCTGCTGAGTACCTGGGCTTCCTCATTCCATATGCTTATGGCAATGGGTGGACAGCTCTCCGTGTGGAAAGCCGTGGGCAGTTTCGGATTTTTGTTTTTGGCCGTCTGGCTGCCCTGCTGCGTTAGTGATATAGTATTTCCACTTCTGTTCGTCAGAGGTGAGCCCCGCCCCTTTGGCAAAGGGCGGGGCGAGCATGTGCCGCACTCGCACCATTGACCAAAGTTTAGTTTATATCAAAAACCCGAATCAACCGATGGACAAGCACTCGGCGGCAGGATAAGATATCCGCAATGAAACCATATCCGTTGAAATTTAAGCCGATATACAAACAGCGTATATGGGGCGGTCAGAAGCTGCGCAGCTTTTTCAATAAGGACATACCGCCCGGCGAAAAAATTGGCGAAAGCTGGGAATTGGCCGATTTGCCGGACGACAAATCCGTAATCGCAAACGGCGAATTGGCCGGTCAAACTCTTATCTCGGTAATTGAGAAATATCCAAAAGAAATAACCGGTGATGAGAATTTCTCCGGGCCTTTTCCGCTGTTAATTAAAATTCTCGACGCCGAGGATATCCTGAGCGTGCAGGTCCACCCCGATGAGCAGACCTGCCGGCGGCTCGGCAAGGGAGTGCCAAAAACCGAATGCTGGTATATTATATCCGC
>JAUXAH010000484.1 GCA_030614945.1 Phycisphaerae bacterium | reverse complement strand
GGTATGAAAAGACCGCTCCGAAGCTCTCTGTTTGGATGGAGGAGAATCTGCCGGAAGGTTTGACCGTATTCGCCTTACCTGAAGGTCATCGCAAAAGGATGCGATCCTTCGTGGTACCTACTACGGAGAAGGAGCTACTTCGCAGAGTAGTAAGTCTCATATAAAGAATCCACAGTCTTGTCCGTGCTGTTTACAACAAAAGGGTTATCAATTCATCGAAAAAGTCCCTTTTGCTGCGTGCATAAAGCCCTTTGCCGCCCGGCGGTCTTATTGCCTTGAACGCTCGAAAACATCTCTGTTAAAACCCTTTTCAGCCCGTAGGCGGCCGTACAGCCGGGATAGTGAATAATATTGCTGTAAAAACAACCCCCCGATTTCGGAATATTCACTTGCAAACATTTTCCCACTCCAGGTATTATATGTATCCAAAATAGAGGACTCTTTCAACAGTCTCACAGTTGCCTATTAGAGTTATACGGAAAATTAGATGAAAGGTTTTGGATTATGAATAAGGAAAAGAAATGTCTGAGATGTGGGGGCACAAATCTCCAACCCAGCGACCTTCAATCCACGGGAAAAATCTATTCCCGCCCCAAGGATGCCAAATTAGTAACTGTCCTGACGACGGGAGTTCCTGTTAGTGCTCTCATCTGTCTTAATTGCGGGCACGTGGAACTGGTTGTTGACACGGAGAGAGTAAGGTCGATTACAAAAAATCCTTAACCGCACGCAGACTCAGCCGGTAGTTCTATTATAGGATGACGGGCGGCTCCGGGATGGAAATGATAAGGGCCGGGCCTGGGACAATCGGAAGCGACCCGGCCGACGGCTGAATTGTCAACTTTGCTGATTTTGCATAGTGCGTTGTGAATCGGAAAAGTGAAAAACAAAACGCTATTTGTGGGGGATATGTTATCAACTCTATAATGAAAATTTGTGAGATAATGCTTGATTAAGCCGGTAAACTCTGTTAGCATATTTGCTTCTGTTTGAGAAAAAAAGTTGATATGCAAAAATAGCTCGAGCCCCGTTAGAAGTTGTCGGCTTGGTTCTAAGTGGGTGAACTGAAAGGAGGAGCAAAAATGACAAATCGCAAATCAATCCCGACCATTTCGATGCTTATTTTCGCTTTTCTGGCGGTATTAACGAATCAATCGTTCGCCGCCACTGAGCCGTTAGCAACAATCACCGTTGAAGCGGGAAAGCACACGCGAATCGACAGTCCCGTATCGGTTAGTCTGGAAGCGATACCTGGTATACTGGCGCATCGCTCAATAGGACTGATGGAGATTAAGGGTTCAGAGCGCATTCCTACTCCTTCACAGATTGAGCCGGGCAATCCACCGCGGCTGTGGTGGATACTTTCCGGCACCACGCCAGCCGGAGGCAAGCGGATGTATGAGCTTTACGCGGGTAGTGGCCGGGCATCGCTTATTTATGTAGAGGCACAGAAAGACGATAAGGTTTTGCTAATTAAGCAAGGGCCTACGAAAGTTCTGAGCTATAATCACGCAATCGTGCTGCCGCCGGAGGGGAAAAGCGAATTGTATAACCGCAGCGGCTTTATTCATCCGCTGTGGTCGCCGACAGGTGCGGTGCTGACAGATATACATCCGGCCGACCATATTCATCACTTAGGGATATGGATGCCGTGGACGAAGACGAAGTTCGAAGGTAAAGAAGTCGATTTCTGGAATCTGGGCGGAGGTCAGGGCACAGTTCGGTTCGTAAAATTCCTCTCGACGACCAGCGGTCCTGTTTACGGCGGTTTTGTGGCGGAGCAGGAACATATCGCCCTGAAAACTTCCGAGGGCGAAAAGGTGGTTCTCAAGGAGACGTGGGACGTTCGGGTTTATAAC
>JAUXAH010000616.1 GCA_030614945.1 Phycisphaerae bacterium | reverse complement strand
TTTTAAGTTCCTCTTTTTTATCGTTTTTCTATTCCTCTTGTACCATTTCCCGGCAATCTTTTTTAAGCGTTCTCTGTTCTTTTCCCGGTAGTCCTGATAATATTTACTCCGGTCTATCGTACCCATTTTTCGAGCCTCTTTATTTTCGGATAAAATTCTTTCCCGGTTAAGATAGTAAAATTTTAGAGCCTCTTTACTCCGGCAAATTTTGCAAATTCCGGTCCTGTTATCAGAGCTTCGTTTATCAACTGAAAAAGAAGAGAGTGATTTTCTCTCTCCACAAGTCCGGCAAATTTTAAAACGTTTGAAAGTTTCCTTCTTTTCTCTCTCTTTGAGTTCTTCTTCTAATCTCTTCTTTAGAAATAAATCCACAAATTCATAGGATTTTTTACCCACAATTACCCCCTTTTAAGTTCCCTGCTCCCCGGTACAAAATAAACAAAAAACCAGAAAGCAGGGTATCGATAATTCGTTTTAGAAGATTGTGAAGAGGTCGAATTACCGAATTACTTTTAAACAATATGCTCGTATCGCTATTTTATGTTACTTTTTTATTATCTACAAAATCGAAATGTTCGGCAACTTCTCCTAAGCTATCGGCTATTCTCTTTAAGGTCTTATTGATATTGAAAAGTAACATAAATAGCCTATCCTCTTTTGGAGAAATAAATTTACACCAATTATCAAATTCGGTAAGGTCTTTTCGCCATTGTTGCCTTTTCTTTACTTCTTCTTCGCTCATTTCTTCGCTCATTTTTTTACTCCTTTATTTTTTTTACAATACGAGCATATCGTATATTGATTAAGTACTCTTTAGAGCTAATTCCCGGAGTATTCTGTCGATTTTTTCAATTTCTTTTTCGTCGTTAGGATTAACGCTCCCACTCGCAAGATATTGGATAATAATTTTGCGTATCTCCGCAATTTTATTCATTTTTCTCCTCTCTCTATTTGATTTCTATATTTAAATTCTATATAATAAAGAAGAATCGCTTTAGAGTTTCGCTCTACTGACGATATCGTATAATAAAAAAGGCTCTCTGACTGGGGGTCTTTTTTATTTCTATATTGCATTTAAACCTACGAAAGAGCTAACTTCACTCGTTCCGTCAGCATACGAAGTCGATTTTGAATCTGCACTTTGACCGTCTACATAATAAGAAAATACGTATCTATTTTTTCCGCTAATCGCCTGACTATAAGGGTCAAATTTTATTAACAACTGGTCTCTCGTAAGTACAATATATCTGCTAAAGTCCGCTAAAATTATACAATTTTCACTACCGATATAATTAGTGTGTTGACTGAAACGCAAGTCAATTCCTAAGATATTCCAT
>JAUXAH010000359.1 GCA_030614945.1 Phycisphaerae bacterium | reverse complement strand
CGACAAGAAAGAGGAGGGCTGGGCCAGCTTCGACAACTTCGAGATTCGTGACGGCGCGCATGTCACCACAACATATGAATTAGGCGACTTCGAGCCGGACGGCGATGTGGATTTAGTTGACGTGGGCACACTAATACAATTCTGGCTCACCGACGAATCGTCCGTTGATATCGCTCCGGCCGGCGCCCCCGACAGCATCATAAATCTGCTTGACTTTGCGATTATCGCCGAAAACTACTGGCTAACGACGGGAACACCGCCTGGTCAGGCAAGCAATCCGAATCCAGCAGATGGGGCAAGAGGAGTGAGTACAACCGCTAATTTGAGCTGGACAGCCGGTTCTAATGCCGTATCGCACAAGGTGTACTTTGGCACGACCAGTCCGGGTACGTTCCAGGGCAACCAGACTGCTACAACATTCGAGCCCGACACAATGGCTGGAAGTACTACTTACTGCTGGCGTATCGACGAGGTCAATACCGGTGGGACAACCACCGGTACAGTCTGGAGCTTCACGACTACTGGGATAAGATAGTGCATCCCGGCCAAGAGCGAATCCCAATAGCCGCGTGTTGCCTACGGCCGGGTGGATATGGGCGCAGACGAGGTATTTCCGGCTGCCGGTGATTTTGAGCCGGATGGTGATGTGAATTTCGCTGACTTTGCGTGGTTTGCGCTGAACTGGATGGATACCGGCTTCGGCGTATGCAGCGGGGCTGATTTAACCGGCGATGGGAATGTTGACTCTCGTGATTTGAAGAAGTTTGCCGACAACTGGCTGGCAGGCCGTTGAGCAACAATATCGCTTTTATTCTTTCGGCGATGCGCTGCTGATAGTATGAGAACTAAAAACTTAAAGCTAAAAACCAAAAACTGTTGAATTTAAAGTTCCGCAATTTTTAGTTTTACGCTTTTCACTTTTAGTTTTTTATGGGGCAGGGGCTTTCCCCCAGCCCCTGCCATATCCTTCTTAGCTGCTTATAGCAGTCTGTGGTCATACATCTTATCCTTCTAAGGGATATACGATGTTCCCTTCGCATCGCATTTTGAATAGCCCAAAACCTTGACAGTGGGAGAAGTATTGGTATAGTAGTGGCCAATCTTGGAAATATAGTTAGATTCGAAAGGACACAAAATGAAAAGACCGGCCCAGAAAGCATTTGTTTTAGCAGTTTGTATTGTTGTCATGTTAATTGCAAGCTGTGAAGAAGAAAATCTGCCAGATACAAAAAGAAGCAGGCTCATAGCCGCTGAAAACATGCGGTTAGAGAAAGAATTAGAGCGGCGTGACAAGGAAATCGAAAGGCAAAAAGAGCTGCTTGAAAAATGCCTGCAGGAAAAAAATACCTGGAAAGAGAAGGCACAGCAAAACATCCAAAAGCAGGTGGACAGCATTTTAACGGCGGTTATGGAGAAAAACAAAGAACTGCGTGAGGAAAACGAGAGTCTCAAGGCGCAAATAGAGAAACTTAAAGCAGAACTCGAAGAAGCTAAGAAATAGGCAGCCATCGAACCTTCATAACCAGCCGTTACTCATTGCGATTGCCCGTCGTGGCTCAGCCAAGCCGAGACAGGCACACTTTCCGGACAGCTTTGACACAATCGGGCAATTTTTCCTGTGGATAATGTTTTTGCATTGCCGCTGCAACGAGTCCCACAAACATTGGCTGAGGTCTGAGTGGGCGGGAAGTCAGACAGGGATGCGCCTGAGTGCCGCAAAAGTACGGATGGGAGGGGATTTCGAGTATTTGCATAATCGGCTGATTGGGTGCTTTGCCGGAAAACACAAGGCCGGCCTTTTCCAGCGGTTCAATATAGCGCGGGGCAACCTCGTAACGATGTCTGAATCGCATTCTGACCGAATCCATCTTTCCAAAAAGTTTCCACGCCAGCGTCTGGGGTTTTAATTCTATATCCCTTCCGCCGAGGCGCATATTTCCGCCCAGGCCTTCTATTTTTTTCTGCTCCGGCAGTATATCGATTACCGGCTCGGTACAATCCGGGGCAATCTCAGTGCTGTTGGCTTCTGTCAGTCCGCAAACATTGCGAGCAAACTCTATAACAGCCATTTGAAAGCCGAAACATAGTCCCAGATAAGGCAAATTATTCTCCCTGGCATATTTTGCGCAGCTTATTTTTCCTTCCGCGCCGCGGGTACCGAACCCGCCGGGGACAATAATACCGTCAACATCGGCCAGATGCTCGGCTACGTTTTCATCAGTAATCCCAGTTGTTTCAATCCATTTTATTTCTGTCTCAGAAGCCAGTGCGATACCAGCATGCTCAAGGGCATTGATTATCGAGGCATAGCTGTCGCGCACGGATGTGTATTTACCCGTGATGCCGATGGTTATTTGGCGATTAGCAGAGCCGATTTTGTCGGTGAAATCGCACCACCGGGCCCAGGCCTTGCGTTCGTGCCGCAGATTTATTCTGTCGTCGATTTTGAGCAGCCTGGCGACCTCAAAATCTAAGCCGGCATCTCTGAGCATAGCCGGTATCATATAGATACTGGCCGAATCCGGCATATTGAAGACCCTTTCAAAGGGGACATTACTGTACACGCTTATTTTTTGCCGGACTTTTTCGCTAACAGGGTTGGCTGCCCTGCAGGCGATGATATCCGGC
>JAUXAH010000533.1 GCA_030614945.1 Phycisphaerae bacterium | reverse complement strand
TCCGGGGATGTGGGAAGCCGGAGAACACGAAAACATAAGGGAGCACTGCCTCTCGGACGTGCGGCTCACCGAGAAGCTCTTCGAGAAGCTGAAGCCCTTGGTGATCAAGCTGGCGACCGACCCGCAGAAGGACTACATGCGGCGTTTGGGCGTGCTCTTCGACGAGAAAACTACCAAGGACGAGGCGTCGAGGCTGATAGACGAGTCTGTAAAGAAGAAGAGGGGCGGTGAGCGGCGATGAAAAGCATGGCACATAAAAACGGAATGTCCCTCCTTGCGAATAGAAGAAAATCCGATCAGATGGGGAAAACTTATGGATGATTTTGAGGTCGGGTACGTGAGTGGCATCTTGGATGGCGAGGGGTGCATGGACTTGACCAACAAGAGGATAAGTATCACAAATACATCAAAGGAATTACTAGAGTTCCTGCAAGGAATTGTTGGTGGAAGAATTTATATTCATCATCCTCAGGGATATCCTAAAAAATGTTGGCGTTTAAATATATACCTAAAGAAAGAGATTGACAACGTTCTCCAAGCGGTTATACCTCATCTAAGGGAGCCTAAGCGGCATAGGGACGCGTTGCATCTTTTGAGTCTCAATTCGGTAAGGAAAGCAAAGGGTGCTTACAAAATGAGGCGAGGGGTTAGGTATGGTTAAACTGCTCGATATAGAACGCGTCAAGCCGAACGCGTGGAACCCCAACAGCATGGACGATGAAACGTTCAAGAGTTTGGTCGCAAACATCCGCACACACGGGATTGGAGTGATAGATCCAATTCACGTCAGGCCCATAAACAACGGATTCGAGTGCATTGATGGTGAGCACAGGTTGAGGGCCGTCAAGAAGGCTGGCTTTGCCCAGATCGGATGCGAGATACACAAAATCGGCGAGGGAGAGGCCAAGGTAATGAATTACCGCAAGAACCGAGAACGGGGAAACATAGATTGCTTCAAAGAGGCAGAGTTCTTTAAGGGGGAGCACGATCGTGGGCTGACTCAACAACAGATAGCAGACCGATACGGAGTTTCCCAACCACAGGTCGCGGCCCGTCTTTCTTTACGAAGGATATCTGACGCGACAAAGAAAATTATCACATGTGTGATAAATCCCCGATATAAGTTGACTCCGAGTCACCTTGAGCCCATTGCGACGCTCGATCACGGCCAACAGGGCAAGTTCGTGAAGGAAATCGTTAGGGATCACAAACATGACCCACCGACCGTAGAGTCCATCGCGCGAGGGGTCAGGCACATCAAAGAGGAAGCACGGAAGACAGAGGCCCTTCGACAGGCCGTGGAGAAGGCCAAGTTCCCGAAGTGCCCCAAGTGCGGCAAACCCCCTGATGACTTCAGTTATGCGGGCGGGGATAATGTCAGATGCGCTAACTTCGATCATTGGAGCTTGTCGAAAGGTCTGAAACGGGAGAAATTCACATCAACAGCATCCACAGAGCCGACTTTCCCGCAAAGCATCAAAACTGAGAGGGCAATGTCCGAGTTTGCGGTCGCGTTCAGGAAAGCGCTGGCCGGGGTTCTATCGCGCGTCGATGCGAACGGGATAGATAGCATTAACATCGATGGACGGACCAAGGACGGCAAAAAAATAAGAATCGATGTGAGTTTCTGGGACTGGCGCGTCAGCATGGA
>JAUXAH010000417.1 GCA_030614945.1 Phycisphaerae bacterium | reverse complement strand
GCGGATTCGGCTTCGAGTACCCTTCCGGCGCCGCCCCAGCTTTGCCGGCTTTCCCGGTAGGGCGATGCTTGCCATCAGCTTGACCCAGTGCTCAGGGCTTGGGATTAGCCTGGTGTGAATCTTTCGCTGCGGGCCGTAGGGCTTTTCGATCCAGATGAATCCGAGCTCTTTGAGCTTCGCCAGCCAGTACTGAATCGTGCGCCTGCATCGATGAAACTTTTTTTGCAGGCGCCAGTTCCACAACCAGCATGTATCAGGGCCGAAGTAGTAGAGATAGCCCAAAAAATCTTTTTCGCTGTTGTTGAGCAGCCGGAATTCCTGGCTTCGAATCCAGTATGGTAGTCGATGTTTTTTCCTTCGTTCGCCCATCCCTGGGATTCCCGATACACTGTGATCTTACTTTTTTTGGTCGAGTGAGTCAATGGCTTTTTTGAGGTCCTCACCATTGGGGTGCGTGTAGATCTGTGTTGAGGATATCCTTTTGTGACCGAGGAGCTCTTGGACAACCCGCATCGAGGTTTTTGTCATTAGCCTGGTTGCGAAGGTGTGGCGCAAAAGGTGCGGGTGAATGTCACGGCCTATAGAGCGCTTGCCGGCAGCTGTGATAATTCGCTGGGCCTGGCGGATGGTGAGTGGGCACTGGCAGCGGTTCGAGTAGAAGGCCGATTGTGCCCCGGGCGCTGTGTCGTGGATCCACCACCAGCGGAACATCTGATCGAAAGCATCATGAAGCCGGCTTGAGATAGGAATCGTGCGCTCGTTTTTGTTTTTAGCCTGGTCTTTGCGAATGGTGAGCGCACTAACAGGGGCCTTGGGGTAGTAAAGCTGGTCCTGCTCGAGCTTCACGAGCTCACCCACTCGAAGTCCTGCATCCAGCATCAGCAGCGCCATCGTGTAATTACGATGATGGATTCGGGCGGACGTATTGTTGTTTGGGGGACGCTGCAAATAGTTGAGGAGTTTGTCGCACTCCTCGGACGTTAGTGTAGCGAGCTGAGTTTTCATTTGTGTAGCTCCTTGTAAAGTTTTGTGATGTTGGTTTTGAGGTCGTTCCACTGTTCAGTTGTGAATCCGGTCCGGACCTGGTGCTCTGTGAAAACGCACAGGATAATTTCGGGGGGGACATTTTCATAGGAGGGGACACAGCAGATCCGGTCATGGTAATAAACGATGTGCCATCGCTCAGTGGTCGAGATGCACCGGTGCTTGATGGCGATGGCTACCTTGTCGAGTTGGGCTTCTGGGTTCATGATTCAGTCCTTTTGTTTTTTGGTGACCAGATAGATTATGATCCATCCGCCGAGGAAGCCGATGGTGAAGCCCCAGCTGAGGTAAAACAGTGCGTTCATGAAAGCTCCTTTCGTTGGGCTTGAATTGGGTCGATACGTTTGAAGATTCCGAGGGCGTTGAGGGCGCGGCGTCGCCGGCATTCGATGAAGGCCTTCGAGACCTCGTGGATGAAGTGGTTGTCCCCGATTTCGAATGCTTCCTGCAGCAGCTGCCGGAATAGTCTTTCGGCGCGGTCGTAGTGACATGTGGTCATAGCTTGGTCGACCAGGTGGATCAGATTGTCGAGTTTTTCGTTTGGTGCCATCGAGTCCTTTCGGCGGCCGCTTTGCAAAAGCGACTTTTCGGCTATCAGTCTATCGGCCAAAGCGACATCCTGTCAACAGGAAAAGCGACATTTTAAAAGCGACATTTTTCCAGGGCGACTGTGATTTGATGTCGCTTTTTAGGGAGAAAGCGACATCGGGATTTGAATTTGCCCCCCCTGGGGTGCCGCTTGGTGCCGGAAAATCGATTCTGGGGCGTCTCTGAGCGCCGAATCGCTACCTGGGGGCGTCTCACAGGAGTTCGGTGAAAAAATTTTTGAAGATTTGACCGGAAGGACCTCGGCAGCCTGGGGGGAAGAACTGTCGAGGCCCCCCGATCGAGTCAAATTAGGAGAAGTATAAAGCTGGTGGTCGGATGCTGCGCTGCTGATGGTTGCTATCGGTACGAGCTCGTAGGTACTTGAGAAAATTTACTGCGGCGCTACGAAAGTCGGGAGCTCGCAGCGGCTATCTGGCGCTTGAGTGCAGTCGAGACAGGGCGGCGCTGGCCACATCTTACTGATTTCACTGATAGCTTCCATCAGTTCGATAATGTTCGGCATCTCGCCACGTGCGAATTTTTCGAATAGTTCGTCCATCGTTCAGCTCCTTTGTCCTGA
>JAUXAH010000180.1 GCA_030614945.1 Phycisphaerae bacterium | reverse complement strand
GACGATGGCAGGTACAGGGTAATCTTTGCTGATTGGAGTACAGAGGTAGTCAGTGCAGAAGAGTTGATAAAACTGCTGTCTCGGATGCTGCAGAAGAAGGCGAAATGAGCAGTATTATGGCCGGCTAAAAAAAGCCGTTTTTTGCTTGAATTGCAGAGGATTGTATGGTAAAATAGTTATGTTGCTCAGATAAGCAGGAATTTTTGAAAATTTATTTTAGAAACGGAAGGAAAGGGACCATCATGGACAAACGAAAAGGGTTTACGTTAGTAGAGCTTCTGGTGGTGATTGCCATTATTGCTATATTGATGGCGATATTGATGCCGGCGCTCAGGCGTGCCAGGGAGCAGGGCAAGCGGGCCGTCTGCCTTAACAACCTCAGGCAGTTGACGCTTGCGTGGATTTTGTATGCGGATGATAACGATGACAAGATTGTTTGCGGCTATGTAGAGGAGAGAGGCGATTTTGAGAGTGGGACGGGTCCCTGGCAGTGCCCAGATGGTATGCATTGTCATGAACGTCCCTGGGTACTCAAGGATTGGCCCAGGGACAGTGTTAGTGTCGAAGACCAAAAAATTGCTGTCAGGAACGGAGCGCTATTTCCATATACCAAGAACGTAAATCTTTACAGGTGCCCGGTCGCTCTTCGGGGAGAGGTACGCACGTACGCCGTGGTTGATGCTATGAATGCTGATGATATAGATGCGCCGGATATAATGGTGATTAAAAAAAGAAGCAAGATTAAAGGGCCGGGCGAAAGGTGCGTTTTTGTCGATGATATCGGGGCCACGCCGATGGGCGCCTGGAGTATTCATTATAGCAGAAACGCATGGTGGGATGAGCCCCCGCTCCGGCACGGCAACGGGGCGAACTGGTCTTTTGCAGATGGACACAGTAAATACTGGAAGTGGAAAAACCCGGAGACGCGTTTATGGAACCCGAACAACACGAGTCTGTGGAAGCATAAGGTGCGTTCGGGCGATGAGGGTGTGGATATATACAGGGCGCGGAAGGCTGCGTGGGGGAAATTGCCGCCGAATACGAATTAAACTTTGACCGGCATATTTTTTGTAGTTGTTGATTTTTGTTCGCCAGGCAGGCAGGGAAGCTGTTTTTCGTAGGTGACGGCGCACATGAGTTGAATGATTACCCGTTTTTATTAATAAGTCCTTTCTATTCTCAGGCGGATAAAGAAGTTCTGATTTTGCCCAGCTCATAAAAACAGGATTGTGGGAAGTCGAGTAATGAGCAGGAACGGAAAAACTATTATTACGGACAAACCAAGGGCCTTTACCCCGTTAGAAATCAAGATTTCTAATGGGGCAAGTAAAAGATTTCTAACGGGGTTTACATTAGTAGAGCTTTTGGTGGTGATTGCCATTATTGCAATATTGATGGCGATATTGATGCCGGCACTACAGCGGGTCAGGGAGCAAGGTAAGCGGGCCGTGTGCCTTAACAATCTCAGGCAGTTGATGCTTGCCTGGATTTTGTATGCGGATGATAACGAGGACAAGATTGTTAACGCGGGGACAGGTACTGACATCTCGACAGCGAATAATGGTCCTCGGGAGGATGGTTGGGTAGACTGGGCTGGTTTTATGGATGAAGGGACTGAAGAGGAACAAATAGAAGCTATCAAAGGCGGATTGCTATTTCCTTACTGTAAGAACATAAAACTTTACAAGTGCCCGACCGGTTTTCGGGGAGAGATGCGGACGTACGCCATTGTTGATGCTATGAATGGTGCTTACTGGATACCTGGGGGTGAGGATAAGATGATTAAAAATAGGATGCAGATTCGCAGGCCAGGCATGAGGTTCGTTTTTATTGATGAAGGCTGGATATCTCCGACGAGTTGGACTATTTTTAATGATCGGGAGGCGTTTTGGGACGCAGTTCCGGTGCGACACGGTAATGGGACGAACTTTTCTTTTGCAGATGGGCACAGTGAATACTGGAAGTGGAAAGACCCACGTACGATAAAGTATGGCAGAACTGGCAACCCGGACCAGTCGGGCAACGAGGATTTGCACAGGCTGCAGAAGGCTGCGTGGGGGAAATTAGGCTATAAACCCTAATAGGCACGGTTTTTTATACCTGTTGATTTTTAATTCGGCTGCATCGACAGGCTGAAAGTAGCTGTTTATTGCTTGAATTGCAGAGGATTGTATGGTAAAATAGTTATGTTGCTCAGATATGCAGGAATTTTTGAAAATTTATTTAGAAACGGATGGAAAAACTATCATTATGAACAAACGAAAAGGGGTTGCCATGTCAGAAATGAAGGTTTCTAATCGGGCAAATAAAAGACTTCTAACGGGGTTTACGTTAGTAGAGCTTTTGGTGGTGATTGCCATCATAGCGCTGCTGATGGGGATATTGATGCCGGCCCTGCAAAGGGCACGCAAGCAGGCCAAGTCTGCCGTTTGCACAAGCAATATGCGGCAAATCGGCCTGGGTGCTAACTTATATGCCGAAGCTTCGGATTTATACGTTCCACGCGGCAAGGGAGGGGGTACAGGCGAGGCCTGGTATCAGCTTTTTATGCCCTATTTGGCCCAGAAGCCGATTGGCGGGGATTACCGTACCGTAAAGATATATCGCTGTCCCAGCTACCCTGACAACCAACAGACCGTTTGCTATGTTGTCAACGGCTGGACTTTCCAGGGTAAAAGCGATATGGTCGGACGCGAGATAATAGAGCCGACCAAGTTAACCGCCTGTCGTCGACCGTCATTTACGATTTACCTTGCCGACAACGAGTATGGCTCCTGGCGGCACATAATCAGAAAAGCCGACGATCCGGGAACCAACCGATGCGATGTCTGGAATCCGGGACATCTGCCCGACTCTGACAGTCACGACGTAACCAGAGGCCGACGCATCGCACGGGCCCGGCATAAGAACGGCTCCAATTGTCTCTATCTCGACTGGCACGTCGAATGGGTGGCCGCCGAGGATATAACTATAGATATGTGGAGATTTGAAAAATAACATAATTCCGGTTGATGGTTGTGAGAGGCCGGAAAAATTAGCTAAACAATCTTCAAGCAGAGATGAAACATTCGGGTAATTCGTGGTTTGATTCTGCGAACTCAGCGGACCCCGCGGTAAAAACCAAACGCTATCCGTTCTTAACTTCTGTTGGGTCCTTACCTTCTTCAATAGCTGTTATTTTCTTTACCCTTCTTTGATGTCTTCCGCCGCTGAATTCGGTATTCAGCCAGACTTCCACTATTTTTCGCAGTAATACCTCTCCGATTTGGTCGCCTGATATACAAAGCACGTTTGCATCATTGTGGTCGCGCGAAATCTGAGCACTCAGCTCGTCATGGCACAACGCGGCCCTGATTTCCTTTATTTTGTTTGCTGCTATGCTCATTCCCAGCCCGGTCGCACAGGCCAGAATACCTTTGTCAGCTTGCTTTTTCGACACCGCCATTGCTACCTGATAGGCCGTGTCGGGGTAATCAACCGGGTCGTTATTGGTGGTACCAAAATCGATACACTCGTGCCCCAATTGAGTAATTATGGCCTTTATTAGCTGTTTGGCTTCGAAACCACGATGGTCGCTTCCAACTGCTATTTTCATATTGTGAGCTCACCAATCCTTTTTTTCACAGCTTCTTCTATCAGCTCAGCACAGTTGTTATAAATCGCCTGTGGCTGGCCTATCGGGTCAGCAATCTCTTCGTTCTCTGCTAACAACACACACTTGCTCGCCGCCTCAGCGCTAAGAGCAGTGATTCGTTCACTGTGCATTCGGCCCATCGCAAATATAAAGTCACTTTCTTCGACGAGCTGCCGGGACAGTATTCTGCTCTTATGGGCTTTTATATCAATCCTCTTGGCTGCACAAACTGCTATCGCTTCTGCGCTTGCCGGCGAACCGCCCGTATCCATAATGCCGGCGGATGATATTTTATACCCCATTTTGTCGAGATGGTCAACCTCGCATTGCAATTTTTTTGCCAGATATTTGCGGAATATTCCGTCAGCCATAGGGCTTCGGCAGGTATTGCCCGTACAAACAAACAAAAATTTGACCTCCGACATTGTTTCCAGCTCCGGCTGGGAATATACACCCGCCCTTAAAATTTCCAGCCCTTTCTTGCCTATTTTCACAACCGTGCTGTTTTTTTTATATTTGCAGGGCCCTGCGTCCAGCAGCAATTCGATTTGACCTGACAACTCAGCAAGAACTTGCTCTGCGTCCCCGGCTGGTGTTCGACCTGTTATGTTTGCGCTTGGCGCAACCACCGGATTGTGCGTTAGCCGCAATAATATTGACGCTATCGGGTTATCAGGACAGCGAATGCCTATGGAATTATCTTTATACAAACTTTCAAAAACTCCTCTTTCAAGGCTGGTTTGTTGTTTGTCGATATCCCGACCGTTTAATTCGAAGACTATGGTCAAAGGGCCGGGCCAGGCCTTGTTAATCAGTTTTTGGGCCCTTAATCCGACAGTAGGCACATATTTTCTGGCATCGTTTTTCTGGCTGATATGTAATGTATAGTGTTTATCAGGGTTCCTGCCCTTGAGGTTATCGAGCTTGGCCAATGAGTCGGATTTGACCCGGCAGGCAATTCCATAGACCGTTTCAGTAGGAAATGCCACCAGTCCGCCGCCGTCGACCAGCGCCGCGGCTTTCTTGATTTTCGCTATATTAGCTTTATGCGCATCGAGTTTTACAACTTTCGTCTGCATCCAGCTCACAAAGATACATTAAACAATCTGGAATTGCAAGTTTTTCCGGCAGTTAGCAATTTCATTTTGACCGCAGTGCTTGCCCTGAGCGAAGTCGAACGGGAAGAATCTCAACCCTCAATCTCGAA
>JAUXAH010000331.1 GCA_030614945.1 Phycisphaerae bacterium | reverse complement strand
GATAAAAAAATTGCTTAATTCGCGAGAAAAGTATTTGACACGGAGCGGATCGGTTTGTATTTGGTCAAGTGCGTTGTGCGTTTTGCTTTAAAAAAACAGCAGCCTCGCCGTTGACTAATAAACAACAAGGCTGCAGCGCTTCGATACGCGCTGCATACCTTATCGGTTTTTCCTGGCTACTGTCAAGAGAATTTTTGAAATATTTTTTAAGGCAGCTGGGAAGTGGATTGTCGTCACTATATGTTATGTTTCATTCGATTGTCGCTGCTGGCGATCGGATGCTCGAAATTCGCTGAGCAGGAAGGGAGCGCCGGAGAAGTCCGACTCCTCGCGGCTCGGCGATGCATGGGCAGGGCCGGGGATGGATACGATTTCGCGCCACGTCCCCGGCTTTCCTTTTTGAACAAGCCTGATCAAATCCCACAGAGAAAACGGCCTTGTTGTTTGCGCTCGGGCAGAGTGTCCGTAGTCATACCTGCTTATGCCATCAATGCGTTAAACTTCCCAGGGCAGAGCTTGTCTTTAGCTCTGCTCTTGGTGAGCATGGGCAAGATGTTATTGATTGGTTTGGTGTTGTAATGGGTTTAGGGGTTTTGGGTAGAATGGATGCTGCCATAGCTGAAATGACCGATGGACCGGAATCGGCGGCTTTGCCTTCTTCAGTTCATACTTTAGAAACAAATCGACAGATTCTTGATGAACCTGGGGGCGCGTTTGCTCCAGGTGGGGAAGATGCTCAGACTGGATATTCTTGGGACTATGACTTTCGGACTCGGCTTTTTGAGAAATTTCCCGATTTGGTCCCGATGGTGGAGCAAAATTTTGGCGAACACGATGCTGAATACGGGACGTGTATGCTGGAGAAATTTAGGACGTGCAGAACGATGATCTGGCCGACTGAGGCGACAGAGACACATGAGATTTATTATCAATCCAACTCGTGCAGACTACGATGGTGTCCAGCGTGTGCCGAGGCTCGTGTGAATACTATCGCTCATGGTTGTCGAGAAATTTTTAAAAGGCGAAAAGAGGTGCGCTTGCTGACTCTGACTCAAAAACATAATGAAGGATCGTTGGAAGAACAGACTGAACGGATGAAAAAAAATATTGTTAGACTCCGTCGTTGTTCCCGTTGGCGAGAGTATGTTAAAGGCTCTATTGGTTTTTTGCATTACAAGTGGAGTCGTAAAAGTCAGGGGTGGCACGTTCATTGTCATATACTCTTGAATGGCTCGTACATACCGCAGGGCTGGCTTTCTAAGAAATGGCTTGCTGTTACCGGCGATAGTTATGTCGTTGATGTTCGTCGTGTTCGCAATCTTGATTCTGCGATAAGTGATGCAACTCGTTATGCCGGCCGGCCGGCAAATCTATTGGAGATACCTTTTGAGCGTAGATTTGAGATTGTCCACGCTACCCAGGGGGTCCGTCTTTTTGTCAGGACCGGAAATTGTAGGGGTGTGCCGATAAATACTCCGAAGTATAAGCAGGGTGATTCTTCCGATAGAAGGTTGGGCCGTCGCTCTACGATTCTGTATTTTGCAAGGGCTGGCGATGAAGATGCTCGTGCTATTCTTGATGCTGCTGATAATCATGTGCCTCTTGAAAATGCTCGTTCGTTTATGGATATAGCTAATTTTATTGACGACAAATTTGAGGGCTTAAGTCCGGTCGAGCCGATGGAACGTGGACGCGATCCGCCGGCTCAAGGTCTTTTCGATTATGAGGGTGATGTTGTTGCTGAAAATGCTCCCTGGTGACATTGCCCAGGGATTGTCTTAACTGAAATCAAGTGTGTTTTTTGTGAAGATGAGCGGTGGGATAGATGAGTAAAAAACGTAGTTATCGAAATTCGGTATCATACGAAAATCTTTTGAGGCGGGCGACGAATGGTTGTAAAGATGCGCAGGCTGTTGTTGATGCCGTGCGGGATGGTACGCCTTTGGGATCTGCTAAGTATCACAGTTGGAAATTGAGCAAAATAAATCATCGTGCAGATCTGCGCTCGAGGGAATCGCCGACGTGGTGACATGAGGAAACTTTTTTTAAGGAGATGATGTTATGGCACAGGTGGGGAAAAAGTACGAAGTCGACCATGCTCGTAAGGGCGTTTTTCAGATTCGAGTGACGAGCGTCGAAGGGCCGATCGTGACTGGCGTGATCACCAGGGGCGTGGCGCATTATTTTAATGAGCAGGACAAGCATAAGGGGCAATATGTTGCCGTGCGAACGGATATGTCATTTGTTCGGCTAACGCCGGCGGGAAATTGAAAGGACAAGATATGCTCGCGACACAAACTGGGGTAGTGATCGGATTCGTAATATTGGCCGTAGTGGTTTTATTGGGTGCTCTCATTGTTAGATGGGGCTTGAAACATTGACCGGCCGGCAGCTCACCAGGCCCAGGGAGATCGCCGGCCGGCTGCGCTCGAGAGGATCGCCGGCGTGGTGAGGTCCAGGCCCAGGGAGATCGCCGGCCGGCAAAGATGCGTCCAGCTTGCAAGGCTGGACGCAGCAGCGCTCGAGAAGATCGCCGGCGGCCGGTCAATGAAATGCGTTTGTTTTTGGGAGAAATGGTCGCCGGCGTTGTCGGAGATTGACGATACTATATCGGTATTCTGCGCGGTCGTCTTGAGTCAGCTGAAGATTTTTAGCTTGACAGAAAGTTTTGCTGTTGTAATTTACTGATCGGTACTGGGTCGTATTGGTCGGTGCTGCCTGATCTTGATTGTTCGGCGCTGGGTGATATTGGTCGATGCTGGCTGGTCCTGATTATTCGATGTTGGTCGGTGCTGGATAATGCTGGCCGGTATTGGCTGGTGCTGATTGTTGAGTGTTGGCCGGTGTTGGGCTGTACTGCATTGTATTGGTGAGTTGTGGCGATTATTTGAGA
>JAUXAH010000092.1 GCA_030614945.1 Phycisphaerae bacterium | reverse complement strand
CGACATATTCCACCTTGACGACCGGCAGCACACCCTCGTCCCAGGTATAGCCCAGCGGCGCCATACGCCGGACGAGGCATTCCTGGAAGCGCCGAATATCCTGCGGCAACAGCCACAGCCTCCGATAAACAACATGATACTCGCCACGTTTGTCGGGAGCCTTCGTTACCCCGAAGTTAAAAACGGGCAAAATGAAATGTGGGTGGTCGTCCCACGGACTGTACGTGCTCTGCGAATGGAAGACCTCCAACGCCGCCCAATCCACGCCACCAGGCTTAAGCCCGGCATCCATAAATTTTAATTGCTCCGGGTGGCTGAACATTTCCCAGTCGATTTCCACCCAGTCACAAAAAGCATCCCAGATTGCACGTACAAGGTCTCGAACCCCACCCATAGATTCACAGAGATGGCGGCAGTCCTCGCTCACGGGCGAAACATCGAACTTTGTAAATCCAAGGTCACGCACGCTGCAACCACCAGCCAACGTCGCCGCATAGGAGATTTCCCGCACGATGTCAATATGCCGCTCCTGCTGCTCCAAACGATAGTATTCGTTGCACGTAAGGCACAGACTCCTATTGCCGCAATGAATAACACGAAGCCGACCATTACCACAGCCCACACCGACCGCCGGAGTCCCGACACAAGACACAACCCCCATCACCCTGGAACCGCATTCCGAGATAGACCTGCGCCGCGCCGCCGCACCACGGAACGCCGTGTCAGAGCCGCAATAAGGGCACGCGCCCGCCCGGTCATGTTCACGGTCAAGAGGCATACCACAAACCCCACACACACCGGCAGAACCACACACACACGACTTAAACTTAATGTCACCCACAACCCAAGCCGTCAACAGCCTGGCAACAACAACACCACTTTCTTTCAACCTGATGGAACCCGGACAAGGGCGCCCCAACGGTTCAAGATAACCTCCGGAAACAACACGAGAAACCTCCGGTTGCAATTCCGTAAAGACAGATTCAATCCTTGGTTCGCATGCAGCAACGAGCAGCATCAATCCTTGTTACGAGTCTGATGAAATAAGTTTTTCCGCCGAAAAATGTTACAAGAGGGAAATTTTATGAAAATTATTGTGAAAGCAAGGGCGGGCGAGTAATGCTGCCAGATGCTGAAGAATCTGAAAACTCGCCCGCTCCCGCCCCACACCATTTTTAAGCCGCTACCTTAACAATCTTTCGGATGAAACCTTAAATAACGCCGTTCACGAACAGGAACGGTGGGGGGCAGCCTTCCCAGTCACCCGCTCACCAACCCCTTTTCAACAGGTTAGCGGAATGGCGGGGGCAGCCCCCACCCAAAAAATCCGTTCCACCGAATCCTGTTCCGTCCCGGGGACGACTTTTTTGCAGTCTATATTAATAAAGCCACCCGACTTTTTTACACATTATATTAATAAGGTCGTTTTGTTGTTTTTATGACCGTAAAACCCGTAATTAGGCACATAGGCATTTCGCATAATATTGAAATTTGCGCCATCATCCCTGGTTCATAAAAAACACCAAAAAACAAACGAATTTTTCACAGTCCGAACCCATTACAAGGACAAAAAAACAGTTTATTTCAGCACATCCGCATCCCTCGACCGGGGGCATCCCCTCCGCACCATCGACCAGGACTGCCCCTCCGCGCCCCCGACCGGGGGCAGCCCCACCGCACCCGTTCACCCGACGTCCAGGGGTAGCCCCCCCGCACCATCGACCGGGGGCAGACCTGCGAAACCACACCGCCCAGGACTGCCATCCGCGCCCCCGACCGGGGGCAGCCACCAGCACCCGTTTCCCGTCTTCCCGGGGCTAACCCCCGCACCCGTTCACCTGACGTCCTGGGGCTAACCCCCGCACCCGTTCACCTGACGTCCTGGGGCTGCCCCCCGCACCCCTTCACCTGACGTCCTGGGGCTGCCCCCCGCACCCGTTCACTCCGTCGGACCTCATCTTTGCTACGAGAATACATACAACAAAGGCAATCAATGACAGTAGAGAACCGAAACCAGGAGTTTTAGTTTCACCAACATACCCTGAAAATTCTACATTACAACCAGCTGCAAAGAGAGCAGCAGCTATCAAACTTACTGCTCCTAGAATTTTTATGAACGAAACTAATCTATGTCCCATATTTTATTTACCTCGGGTTATATTATTGCACACTCCGGTGGTAGAATATTAAAGATTTCCCCCCATCCGTGCCGACTACCGGCGGCGCCCGGGTGCAACCACCGGTACCCGTTTCCCGACGTCCTGGGGCAGCCCCCCCGCAGCCGTGCCGGTTCCCGCCGGCGTCCTGGAGCTGCCACCAGCACCCGTTTCCCGAAGTCCCAGGGTAGCCCCTCCGCACCCGTTCACCCGACGTCCTGGGACAGCCCCCCCGCAGCCGTGCCGGTTCCCGCCGGCGTCCTGGAGCTGCCACCAGCACCCGTTTCCCGAAGTCCCGATGCAGCCCTCCGCACCCGTTCACCCGACGTCCTGGGACAGCCCCCCCGCAGCCGTGCCGGTTCCCGCCGGCGTCCTGGGGCAGCCACCAGCACCCGTTTCCCGAAGTCCCGATGCAGCCCTCCGCACCCGTTCACCTGACGGCCTGGGACAGCCCCCCCGCAGCCGTTTCCCGAAGTCCCAGGGTAGCCCCTCCGCACCCGTTCACCGGATATCAAGGGGCAGCCCCCCCGCCGCCGTTTCCCGAAGTCCCCGGGTAGCCCCTCCGCACCCGTTCACCTGACGTCCTGGGGCAGCCCCCCCCGCAGCCGTGCCGGTTCCCGCCGGCGTCCTGGGGCAGCCACCAGCACCCGCTCCAGCGGCGCCCGGGCGCCGCCCTCCGCGCCGGCTCTCGCCGGCGTCCAGGGCGGGCACCCGCGCCGGAGACAACGTTTTTTAGTGGGAGCTGGGGGCTTGCACGCTCCGGCACGGTGCGTCCCTCCCAGAAACGGGATGAGGAAGTCCTGGGTGGTTGCACGCCGCATGACCGGTGCGGGCATTCACCGGCAGGCTGGAATGCATTCGGCAGCCGGCACGCCGGTCGGCGGCGGACACAGTTTCAGCCCCGTCAGGCGCGGGGGACTCGCGGTAACATTCTACCTAACTCGTTCAAGGTTTTTGGTTCATCCCCGCGAGGCGCGGGGAACGATTTTTAACGTGTTAGCGTGGTGAACCGATTAGGATTGCGAGCAATACAATTCCGGTTAAAACACCGGCGAGATATATTATAATTGCCTCTGTTTTTGTGACCGTTTTAACAGTTTTTTGCATGTTGTTTAACATCCTTTAGGGCGGCGGATTATTTAAAAACGTCGGCGGTCGATTCAGCCCCGCAGGTGCGGGGAAACTTTTTCTACGTCCCCCCATACCTCGCGGCATTCGAGGCAACAGAAACCGTAAATCCTGCCGCTGGTTCCCCCGTATCTGCCTTCGTAGCCCACGCCGCCGCATTCGGGGCATCTCTGGTTCTCCTCGCCTCCGTATCCAAACTGCGTACCGCACTCGTCACAACGATAACCGTGAATCCATCCGCCCGCGGTCTCGATTCTGCCCTCTTTCAATTCGGCTCCGCACTTCGAACAGCGTTCCTTTTCCTTGTCGCTGAATCCCCATACCTCAAAGCATTCAGGGCACATAAATTCGTACACCATGCCGCCTACCTCGTATCTGCCACGCATGCCATTGCTGCCGCACGCAGGGCAAACGTTTTTTTCCTTGTCCCTGAACTTCCAGTCCTCCGGCTCAACGGCGTCGGGCGACTCGATTCCGGGCGCCTCGATTTCGGGTGCTTCGGTTCCATGTTCCGTGATGGAGCCGGAGTCGATGGGTTCTCCCGGCTCGTTATCCAGTTTAAAGGCGCCGGCGGTGTTGTGATGTCTGTTTACATGTGACCACATCCCGCCGGAGGTGTCTGTGGTGTGCCGGCAATACGGGCACTCGTAAGATGCCCTGCCATCTTCACCATAAACCTTGTAGAATCGCTTCAAACTGATTTTTACCATAGCATTTGAAACAGTTCAATTGACCCGTTAAAAGCGTTGCCCCACACACCATAAAAAAAGGCTTTAAACCCATTAAAAAAGGTTCACGGCTGCGTTTTGAATATAACATCAGAACCGTTCAAGGCGTTCACATTTGAACGCTTTGAGGCGTTCAAGGCGCTCACATTTGAACGCTTTGAGGCGTTCAAGGCGCTCACATTTGAACGCTTTGAGGCGTTCGAGGCGCTCACGTTTGAACGCTTTGAGGCGTTCGAGGCGCTCACGTTTGAACGCTTTGAGGCGTTCGAGGCGCTCACATTTGAACGCTTTGAGGCGTTCAAAGCGCTCACATTTGAACGCTTTGAGGCGTTCAAAGCGCTCACATTTGAACGCTTTGAGGCGTTCAAGGCGCTCAGGTGAACGCTTTGAGGCGTTCAAAGCGTTCAAAGTTAAGTTTGACTTAAATTAAGTTAAGCCCGGCTTAAGTCTCGTTTTAGTGTGAACTGGGGGCTTTCACGCTCCGGCACGGCACGTTCCGCCCAGAAACGGGGGGAGGGGGCATCTGCACGGGAATCCGCCGCAGGAATCCCAGACGGGAATCGCAGCGGGGAACAGGAACGACAGCCGCCGATATGCAGGGGAGATTTTAACCACCCGGCTGACAAAACAGGGACGAGGGCAGCCCTACCAGGCACCCGTTCACCAACCCCTCATCAGGTTAGCCGGGTGTCATAGGATGCCCCCCAAAACCAGGAACAGAAAACAGGAAAATGAACCGGAGGATCAGGACATGAGCGTATATCCGATGAAGCCACAGACCAAGCCCGAAAAGGAAGCAGAACGAATCAGGAAATGGAGGCGGAGGCGGAAGGCAGCCGAAACCCACGACTGGCGAGAAATAGATATCAGCGACATAAAATAAGGTTTTTAACCGTGTTATTGCTTTAACTGATTATTGGAAGGTTAGCAGTCATGCCCGTTAGGATTGAAAGGGAACAGAAAACACGTCATGCCCCCGCGGGGGAACGGTGCGGGGACAACCCCCGCGGCTGCCATCGACGGCAACTTTAACGGGTTCACACCCAAGCGGCGCGGGGAACCTAAAAATTATAGAAATTTCTATATAGCAATTTCTATTATAGAAATTTCTATAATTCCATGTTTGGCTATATTTGATGCATCCCCGCGCCGTGCGGGGAACTCGACGGGTTGTCCGACAGGCATGTTATTATTTCTCGGTTCATCCCCGCGAGGCGCGGGGAACTCTCCACCCCCGGCGAGAGTACACCAGGCGCGGGGGTGTGAGTCATTCCCGCGCATGCGGGGAATTTTTTCGATGTGCGGCGATAAATATTTTTCCGCACCGCAACGCTTAATACCAGGAACCACGCACGTTATTTTTGGTGGTGGAATGAACACCCACCGCCCACGCTCCGGTGCGGTCGTTCCACACCGGAAACAACAACCGCTTAGTGGGAACTGGGGGCTTGCACGCTCCGGCACGGCACGTCCCTCCCAGAAACAGGACAGGGGAATTCCAAGCCGCCTAACCGGCGGCGGCATCGCGCCGCGCGTCGGCAAGCCGCATGACCGCGGCGGACGTCCACAAGCAGGAGGCAACAGAAAGGATGAGCAGAAGGAAAGAGCTTGCCAAAAGTCGGTCGGATTACGCAGATGAAACAATGGTTCCAGATGAAATAAGATTTATGGAAAGAGCGATTGATGAAATCACACCTGAAAGTGAAAGTGACTTAATCGAAGAATCCAAAACGAAATTAACGGATGACATGCCGGACGAAACCATCAAAAATATTATCTGCCCGTACTTCTGGTTTATTCATTTCGACCGCAGCCCGCAGGATACAGAATGTGGGGATTGCCAAGACCTACACATCGGCGCCTGTCCGGGCGGTCGTGAGCCGGTCGAATGCCTCCGCGAAAACAAACCCGCAAAAGGAACAACCGTTGGATTTTTTGTTTTCGATGATGGTTCTGAAAAAGAAATCAGATGCAAGGACGACTGCAAAGAATGCAAGCATTCATTCTCCACTTTAATATACCACACACGAGGCTTTGCCGGCTGGTACCACGGGTGCTATTCATGCATACACGAGACAGCCAGGGGCACCCACGGGTACCACGAACACCCATTTTAGCCTCGATTTCGATGTGTGGCCACGTGCGATGCGGTCGTGTCTCACCTGTTAGCCGGCGGCGTGCCGGCGGCGGTCGCTGGTTTTACCACCCGACCACTTTTTTGCATTCCAAATGAACGCAGCCGAGCGTTATCGGGCTGTTCCGCGTAGGGTGAGAATCCCACGCTGTGCCAATAAAGGACGATGGGCGAGGGGGGCTTGTCCCGTCCGCCGCCGAACCATTTCCGGCATTCCTGACTAGCCTGTTCAAGCGTTTCGATTTCGGCGAATTTTCCCCCGCATTCGGAGCATAGACCGCGCTGTTCCTGTCGTTCTCGCTTGCGTCTTGCGAGGGCGGTGTGGTCGGCGCCCAGGACGTTGAATGTGTTCTTTATCTTTGAGCCGTGGAGGGCGCCCTTGTACCAGATTGTCTGATGCCGCTTGCCGCCCCAGACAGAGGGGTGCCCGCCCGCCCGAAGATAGCCTCGTATCCATCTCGCGGCTTCGATGCGCTCGGTGTCGCCGTTCCGCCGAATGACCAGCACGTGCATGCCGGCTATGTCGTCCTCGTCCTGGGGGAACTCTTCGTCGGGCTGTATTTCGGCGTCCACGACGGAGCCGTCGGCGTCGAGCAGCACGTTCGATATTATGTGCGTGGGCTTCTCGTTCTCCGGCGATACTTCCACGGGAAAGAAGTCCCGGAGCAGGGAGCGCAGCATGTACCGGGTGCGGTGTCTGAACTTCCCCCACGACTCCGAAAGCTCGGAGTCCGACAGGCGCTGTTTGCCGGGTCCGCCGACATATTCCACCTTGACGACCGGCAGCACACCCTCGTCCCAGGTATAGCCCAGCGGCGCCATACGCCGGACGAGGCATTCCTGGAAGCGCCGAATATCCTGCGGCAACAGCCACAGCCTCCGATAAACAACATGATACT
>JAUXAH010000079.1 GCA_030614945.1 Phycisphaerae bacterium | reverse complement strand
TTTTACAGAAACTTCCATCTCTGTCATCTCATTTGCCTTGGCTTTTATTTTTAAAGGTGCAAGTTCTTCTCCTTTCGGGCCAGCTCTTATCATGCAGTTCAGTTCTACCCTTTCAACCTCTTCATCATCCGATTTTGTCCCTGTGCATCTTTCTAGGTCTACCCCGGCGAGACCTTGTAATAACTCTCTGGCAGCTTTCTTAGCTTCCTGTTCCCTTAACGGGATCTCTCCCATAGATCTCACCACCTATTTACCACTACGTTCGCACAATCGCTTGGAAAGCTCAAGAGTTCGGGGCGACTACGCCAAGACTTCTTGAGCACACGATCGGAGGCACGCGGACCAGCTAAGTCCAGTCTTGCCCTTGCATCTGGTCGGGCAGACTTTAATCTGCCCAGCAAACTTCTTAAGATGTTCCGGAAAGAACCCCTTTGGATAAGAGGCCTTCTTTATCTGGTATGGATGTATCGAGGTTGTCGGGCCGTCGTAGATAATAGCTTTTCCTGCCTCCGTTAATGGAATTGCGCCCATTGTATCACAAAAACCAAGGGTTGAGGGGTTATATATTTTTCGATTGGGGCTTGTATAGACCATATTTTGCCGAAAGGGGCTTATTTTTGACTTTTCGCAGATACTCAAGAACGGCGATTAGCCGATGTGGGTTCAGTCGAGATGTAATCCTCGTTGGACAATCCGATCTGCTTCTCTCCTGCCAACGCCAGCGAGTCCGTAGATGTACGCCCTCCGTCCCCGCCCCACATAGCGGTGTAGATCGTGGTTGTACCCATCAACGACCTTCATCTCCCTGCGCCGGATCCGCCCGTTAGCTATCATCCTTTTGAGGGTTTTGAATACATACATTAACTCTCCCTTGCTCGGGTGCTCCCCGTGCGAGTTCCCGTCGTCAGGTTTCCATCTCCCGCGTAGGAAGAGCTCGTAGTTTAGTGGACGGCTGATGACCGTGAGCTGGGAACGAGTAAAGTTGCCAGTCCGGAGGATTGTGAGCAGACGCCGACGTGTCGGAACCATCGTATATTCATTATCTTGTCAAGGTAATTTAAGGGGTTTGTTGGGGTTTGCTGGGATTCGCTGGGATATAGAAAAAGGTTTTAACCATCGGGATAACCTATGTTTGTGGTACTCTGTTGAAAGATAAAATACCCTTTCTGCGGGATGGGGTGAAGCTCGAGGACCTCGACGAGAAGTTGCTCAGGGTGAAAGTTTCCCCAGAGAGTGCGTGCGAGGAACTCGGCGGCAGACTGGAGGAGGACGCTGACTCTGGGACGAGCTACTGTGTGCTTAGACGCTTCAAGCACCCAGATAAACCGGAGGTCATCGTCAGTCCACTGGAGATCCTCAGGCAAAGACCAGCCAAACCCGAGCTTTGAAAAACTCACCAAGTCCCACACGGCCAAGCGGCGACCTTTCAGGTCAGCCTTGGTAGGGTTCTAAAGATTTCACGCAACTAAACCAGCCTTCCGGTGACTCTTGGAGCACACCGAGCTGGCAGAGCTCCGCCAGCAGGTTCTCGACTATCTTCGGTTCCTCGACCCAGCCCAAGTAGTCGCACAAGTACGAATGTATCTCCCCGTAACTCGCGCCCCCCTTCCCTTGCACGTATTGCTCGATTGCCTTCTCCCTGGGATCGTACCCTGGGTGGAACTTGACGAAGGTGCCGTACTCCATCTTGAGCCCGATCGTCCACTTCCCCCGACGGGCTTGGAGTAGCCCCCGGGCGTGCATCTGGCTTACCATGTGCTCGATCTCCTTCATGTAGAAGTCCGTTGCGGGGGCGACTTTGTAGACTTGGATTAGTGCGCGTACGATGTCCTCGTCGGTGGCCTCGCCCGCCGTCTGCACCGCGCGGTAGATTAATTGATGGTAAGGATTCGAGCCGCGGGCGAGTCTTCCTTCCGGTAACGGCTCCCAAACCGCCTCGACCCCACGCTCGGTGACGAGTTTTTCTCGCTCCGTCCACTCCGCAGGGCGTATGGGATCCAAAGCAGCGACGAGTTCGGGAATCGCATCATATAAATCTATAAGTTTATCGCCCTCATACTCCGCAATCCAACAGTTATCGGGACGGGGTTGCCGATCGATTTCAGCCTCGCTTTTTCCAGGCTTCGGACGGAGAAGGTAGGTCGTCATCGTCCACCTCTCCACGGTCTGAACCGAACATCTCTGTATAAGAAAACCTCGGGCCACTTGGCTTCGGGCAACCCCTCGAGCTTCTTCAAGTACTCCCTGATTTTCTCCTTGAACCACTCGGCCAATTCCCTTTGCCCGATGCCCTGCTCATGGCAGATCACGTAGTTGCGGATCTTGATGAGCGGGACAACCTCGCGGCCGAAGCGCTCTCTGCAGAACGAGCGATACCAGGACATCTCTCCCCCTGTGTTCACGTCCACGTCCATCTCGTTGACACGTATCTTGTCCGCGAACGGAAGCAGAGCGAAGTCCCGCACCATCTTGCATGGACCACAATCGGCCTCCGTAAAGAATTTCGCCGTGAGCATCGTTATTTATTTAAGATTGCCGATATTAAGTTCTTACGATTGAATGAGAGGGAAGAACACCCCAGAGGAAAAAACGCAGGCCTACGCCCTCAAGCTCAAGCAGGGACGAATCACGATCCCCAAGGAGCTCAGGGAGAGGTTGGGTCTGGGCGACGAGGGGTGGGTTTGGCTAGAGTACGAGTGCAGTTCAAAGGGTTCTAGGATAACTTTCTCGAAGGCGACACCCCACCTGCAAGAGTGATCCGTGTGCGCGAGGGAGAACCCACCGAGGTAGCGCATCGCCTCGTTGACCTGCATCTGCTGGCTAGGCGCATAGGGGTGAGACCCCTCCTGCGTGCGGGGAGGATGGAGATAGAGGGTTTCATAACTGAGAAGCTGAAGCCCAGCAGGACCCCTGGAAAGGACAGGCGATGGGCCGTGGGGGTGAAGCTGAACGGGGGCAAACGGGAGTACTTCGAGGAGCCGTTGGATTTTTACAACCCCGAAACTGGGCAACTTGAAACATGCTTGTGCATGGACAAGGACACAGTGGCGGTCACCGCTCGACGGGCCCTAGGGATCAGCGACAAGCTGGAAGATTTCGTGTGGTTGAGTTACCCCGCAGGGAGAGTACAGAAAAAACTCATCAACCGCATAGGCAAACTCATGCAGGAGCGTGCAGGGATCGAAAACGAGTTACACTCGTTGAGGATCGAGCGAGATAAGTATGAAATTGAAGCTAACCGGAGTGCCTCGGAGTGGGAGTCGATGACCAAGAAGCTCAAGGGACTCGAGGAGGAGAACACTAGGCTAAAGGAACAGATCGACCATCTCCAGAGTCTCCTGCCAGCGCACATAGCTTCCAAAATCAAGGAGGGGGCGAAGCACATGGAGAAGCTCAAGGAAGCGGAGAAGCTGGGTGCTTTCGAGGGGAAGAATCTCTTCGGGCAGTACAAGGAGGTGCTCAAAAATATGAGCGAACTCGAAGACGAGCGCTCGGAGGTTGTCGGGGAGGGAGCGGGCAAGGAGCTACGAGAACTCTCGCGCACCATCTCGTCAAGGCTGTCTGACTTCTCGGGCGAACTCAAAGATCTCAAGACCAAGCTCGAGGAGTTACATAAGCGTTACGCGGGGCCGCCGCCATGATGCCCCCTGTTTTTTTAGGATTTGAAAAGGCTGATTCAGCGTGGAAGCGCTACTTCGATTTCGCTTTCAACGATCGTGCCTTAGACGCTGCTAGCGCACTAGACGACCTCGAGTCGTGCGTGCGGGAGCAGTGCATCACATTGGCTTTGGACCCAGAGGATATCCTCCCGAAGATAAAGCGGATTAGGGCCGTTCTCAGGCAACCGATAAGCACCCAAGGAAAGAGACGGAAACTCACACGGTACACGCTTGAACTCGTCGAGGCTATGCGCGGTGGGCTGAAGGGCAATCCGAAAATGATTTTGAAGAGCCTCATGCGAAAGTTCGGCAGGGAACTGGTGAGCTTCATGCAGCACCGGGACGGACTCCACGCAAACGTGTTACAGGGAATCCTTAACGCGGTCGAGGACCTAGAGCCGATGTTTAAGGCCGAGGACGAGCGGGTGAAGGGGATCCACCGCCAGTTCACGAAGCTCATCATCTTCTCAGGGAAAGTGCACGCATCCACTGCGGATGTGACAGCACGCAAGGAGAAGGCCACCACGTGGCTCGCTTCCGCGGCCCAGGACTTCATCAGCCAGGGGAACCTCATCCTAGCCTACAGCCCGGAGATAGGGGAGTGGCTCGACCAACATGAGCGAGAGCTGTTTGAGCATCGACCCCAAAAGCGCGGGGAGGGTGAGGGGCAAGGTGGGGCCCGTTCTTTCAGCTCACCAGAAGAAGCACGCGGATTTTTGAAGGAACGTGGAATAAAAATACGTGAGGAAGGGGAGTGAGGTGGGGATAGGTGAAAGCTAGGTTAAGCGTTAGAAAAAAGAAGATGAGGCCAAGGTTCAACGAGCGCAAACTCCAAATCCTGCGGATGCTAGAGGGGGAAGAGATAACCTCTGCCTCCCTGGCGGCGAGGGTGGGCATCGCTGAGAGAACGGCAAGAAGCCACCTACATCGGCTAACGCGACAAGGGCTTCTAAATGTAACGAGGAGCGAGTTTACCCCGCGAGAGGGGAAAAGACCTTACGTGTATAGAACCTCAGAACGGGGCAGAGAAAGGATCGTCTGGCTCTCCCGATGACCCTTATTGGGTACATTTTTATTTTTTCATTTTATTTTTTTTAATTTTTTTCAAAAAAAATTTTATTAAAGGCTATACTAGTAACACCTTTTATTTAACTAAATTGCTATTTACCGAAAAATATAAATAATATTACGGTAAATTAATATTTAGAAAAAAAAAATGAGGTGGTTTGGGTGAAGACATTAGCGGACTTGAAAAGGACATTAACGGTTGGAACGAGGCTACAGTTGAAGGAGAGATACGGGCAGCCGGTTAACAAAGGGAGAGAGATCGTTCAAACACAGAGCAACGGCGTTTGGATGAAAGTGGACGAGCCGGATAGATTCGATGGTAATGGCAGACATTTTTTGGACTACCCAAAGGCTACCCTGATGGAATTCGATGGGAGGACGATAAGGATATTCGATGCCGGGGAACGGGAGCTAACCGATGTCGAGAGAGAAATTATAGCAAACGCGCCGAGGGACGAGAAGCAGCAGGAGCTAGACATGATGACGGACACCAACATTATGTTTTGGCGGAGGAAGAGATACTACAAAGATGCCGGGATGGAGTACCTACAAAAGAGCAGGAACGGGAGAATAAGGGACAACAAGGTAAAGGGAACCACGATTTTGTGGTATGAGATCGAGGCGCACTAGAGCGGAAACTACGAGGTGGTTTAGGTGGAACGTGAAAAGAAGAAGTGGGGACTGAGCGAGTTCCTGCACCAGCGAGAGATATTCAAGCAATTGCGCCGAGTGTGTGGCCGGGGGGAAAAGTCACTCGTTGTGGATTTCGACAGCATCTTGGAATTCAACATGGAGCTCGCCAAAAGCCTGATCGATGGATCCACCAATTTTTTGGGCGAGGCAAATCACGAACTGGAGCAAATCGTGAAATGGCCTGGAATGTGCTTGAGGGTCCGTGGCCTCGATAAGACGCTGAAGGCCAGAGATGTTCGAGCTGTGCACGTTGACAAATTCATTCAAGTTTCGGGGGTCGTAACGTATGTGCTTAACCCTAGGTTGGTGCGGATCGGGGACGAGGCCGATATGGAGGAGTTCGAGGACTACCAGGAGGTGCGGCTAGACGATTTTCTGGCCGTGGTGCTTAGGCGTGACTTGGTGGGGAAAGCAAAACTCGGGGACCAACTAATACTTACGGGTGCTCTGGGGGCGGTCGGGGACAAGGAGTTCTACGATTTCGTTCTTGAGGCGAATCACCTCGAGGGTCATGTGCTCGGCCCCGGGGGATCCAGCGGCCACGAGTTAGCCGAGGGTCCTGAGGGGTCGGGTGCTGACGTGAAAAAAAAGGAGGTGCAATAAATGGGAAAGGTAGCAGAAGAAGAAATTTATCTAACTGAGATGTCTTTGAAAGAACTGTTAGAAGGAAAACCAATTTGTGAAGATGATGGCAGGATGAGGATACACCCGCCAAAAACAAATGAATTAGGAATTATGAAAATCGAGCGACAGGGGCGATGATCCCGAAAACCGAAAGGAAGTAAAAAAATGGTAGTAGGAAGGGAATGGCTCGAAGGGCGGATTCTAGGGGAGGTGTAAAGCATGAAGCTCACAGTCCTGAAACCATTTACCTACAACCGGCACGACTACGTCCAGGGCGAACAGGCCAACTTCTCAGACGATGTGGGGGACTGGCTCAAGAGCAAGGGCTATGCCTCATCCGCGGTCGGGCTGACGATCCCGAAGCGCAAGCTCGTGGGTGGGGCTGGCAAATGCCCGAAGTGCGGCAAACGCTACCTGCGTGGGCTGGACTTCTGCCCGAAGTGCGGTGCGGTGTTACCCTAACCGTTTTTGGGAAGGTTAAGCGATGAGGATCAAGTCAACCGATACAAAGCGTTCGAGTTGGCAAAGTGGGAATTCGAGGGCACCCTAAAGCAGGCGTATAAAAAGTACGTCAGGGCGCCGAAAAAATAGGAATTAAAAAAGAGGGAGGTTAAAAAATGGCTTTAACTATTGAGGAGCTGAAAGGAGAGCTAAACGGCTTTTGCGGAACACTGCAATATCACCGACACTTCACAGGCGGAAAATTCACCGACGGGGTTAAGCACCTGGCGGACAGAGCGGGGGCGTATTGGCTCATAGATGCGGTTTTCTCCTACCAGTGCGAGCGGAAAATAAGAGCTTTGCCCTTTCAGGTTTGGACGCTAAAAGTCTTGAGGTCAGAACTCGGTAAAAACAAAAACGAGCCGATGGCGGTTTTGGAGATGGTGGAGGACACGGATAAACCGCTGATGGTCAGCCAGAAAATCCCTTATACAGATTTTCCAAAGGGCGAGATTAAACTTTACTTCCAGAACGGCGTTTTATTCCTGCCGTCGGAGTATTGAAAAAATCGAGCGATAGGGGCTATGAACCCGAAAAATGGGGGGGTAAAAAATGGAAGTTCCGTATCAAGAGGAGAGCAACGCCGATCTGTACTGGAATGCGACATCGAGGCTTGAGGTGCTGTCCAAGAGGCTCAAGGCCACGAAAGAGCACAACCTAGCACATCTTGTCGATGAGGCGATCGGGCGTTTGCACACCGTTTCAAAAGAGATGGAAAAAAAGTAAGGGGGTGCATAAAGTTGAGTCGCGACAAAAATAGATTGGTCGTCGCTAATATTGGATGGGCCGAGACGATTCCCGATTGGCTGCTAAAGGTGGTTGAATCGGAGCGCATGGTGGAGGGATTTTTAGGGGTGATGGACAAGGGCAACGATGAGATGGTGGGTCTTGCTGAGGTGTGCGTCTATCTCTATACGGAATGCCTAACCCACCCGATAAGCCACGACAGAGGGCAGATTTACCTATGGGTCACGGGTAAGGTGATGGAAAGGACCAAAAGAGAGGTTCCGGACTTCGTTAAGGAAGTGCTGGATAAAGGACTAAACTCAGACGAGGCGCGGGAATTGGGCGAACTCAGGAGAACCCTCTACCGGAGAAGGGGCGGGGCAATCAGGAGCCCACTTTTCGACGCCTTGAAAGCGCTAAAGAAGGGGATAAAAAAAGGAGGTTAAAAATGGGGAAATACGAGCTCGGGATGGAGCTTGAGGGGAGCGGCAAAAAACCGCGAGTGAGGATATCGTGGTGAAAGAGCCGCGTGGGGCCGCGATTGACCGGGGCGGCAACCTCCAAAGCATATTATCCCATCCCCAAAATCCCGCAGGGCGTTTTTCGTAGCCTGGCCCGGGCCTTTCTTTGGGGATGTAAAAGACCGCTTCCGGTT
>JAUXAH010000119.1 GCA_030614945.1 Phycisphaerae bacterium | reverse complement strand
ACAAGCCATTAAGCGTGAGGCTGGCTTCAAGGCTCGTCGTTGGGTTGTAGAAAGAACACATAGCTGGATGAACCGCTTTCGCCGTATCTTGACGCGATGGGAAAAGAAACCAGAAAATTATTTGGCGCTGCTTCATTTTGTTTGTACCATAATTACGTTTCGTTGTTCCGGGTTATTCGGATAGGCTCTAAATATGCAAAACAAACCCAATCTTGTCCGCCGTAGGCGGATTGCAAATGAACGTAAGTTCTATTTTAACAACGGATTATGAAAATAAATCCAATTGGACACTTGGTGAAAACAAACCCAATTCAAACCCAATCAAAGCCAATACAAAGCCAATCAAAGCCAATAAAATGCCAAAACAAAGCCAATACAAACCCAATCAAACCCAATTGAAGCCAATTCCCCTGCCCCCAAAGCCAAATCAAAGATTAAAATGTAAAATGCAAAATTACATTGCAAAATGCAAAATTTTCTTCTGTTCTTTTTGAACTTTTATTCGTCATTTTGCACTTTGATTTTTGATACGCCTGTCAGAAGCGTATGTATCCATATTCGATTTTTTCTTCAGATGGATTTGAATCACCGTAATGTCAGCGGGGGTAATACCACCTATTCGAGAAGCCTGAGCAAGCGTGCTCGGCCTGAAGAGCGATAACTTCTCTTTCGCCTCCGCCCGAAGATGGGTAATCTCATTATAATCCAGATTCAGCGGAATCTTCCTGTTCTCCAGAGTCTGCAAACTTGCCACCAGGCGCTGCTGTTTGGCTAAATAACCCTCATATTTGGCATCGATAATTACCGCCTGCAATACATCTCTCCGGAAACCGGCGTTCTTAATATCAGGCCTGCCGCTGAGCGTTTCCGCAACAGTATTATTCGGCTGCCGAAGCTGCTCCCACAAGCTCCGGCCTTCCGAACGGCTGCTTTGCAGATAACTTTTAAGTTTGCCGATGGCTTCGAGTTTATTCTGGAACCTCCTCCATCGGTTTTCGTCCACAAGGCCGACCGATTTGCCGATTTGCGTCAATCTTCGGTCTGCATTATCGGCCCTTAAGGACAACCGATACTCAGCTCGCGATGTGAACATCCGGTAAGGCTCATCAATTCCTTTCGTCAGCAAATCGTCTATAAGCACCCCGATATATGCCTGGTCTCTGCCGAGAACAATCGGCTCGGCGGACAGCATTTTTCCGGCTGCGTTTATACCAGCCATAATACCCTGCCCCGCCGCCTCTTCATAACCGCTGGTCCCGTTTATCTGCCCTGCCAGAAACAGCCCTGATATCTTCCTGGTCTCCAAATTGGGCTTTAGTTGAATCGGCGGACAATACTCGTACTCAATTGCATAGCCATAATGAATAATCCGTGCGTTCTCCGTCCCCGGCAGCAAGCTGAGGATTTGTTCCTGAACGTCTTTCGGCATAGAGGTAAAAAGACCGTTGCAGTAAATCGTCTTTATATTTTCTTCCTCCGGCTCCAAAAAGATTCGATGCTGCTTCTTATCCGCAAACCTGACGACCTTCCCTTCGATGCTCGGACAATAACGTGGGTCGGCGCCTTTTATTTGGCCTGAAGAAAGCGGAGCACGATGCAAATTGTCCCGAAGCAGCTTGTGTATATCCTCGTTGGTATACGTAATCCAGCACGGCACCTGGGGGCGGTCTATTTTTTCAGTCATAAATGAAAACGGCACCGGCGGCTTATCCCCAGGCTGCACCTGCAATTTGCTCATATCCACCGTCTCGGCATCTAATCTCGGCGTCGTATCCGTTGACATCCGCCCGAGTTCCAGTCCCATCCGCTTCAAACTCCGCGAAAGCTCTACACTGGGCGGCTCCGCGAGCCTGCCGCCGGCCCACCGCTCACTGCCAATATACATCATCCCGCCGAGAAATGTCCCCGGCGTTACAACAACCGTCCGGGTAGAGTATAACGAGCCGTCCTTGCAACCCACCGCCCGCACTTTATCATCGCAGGTTTCGATCTCTGTCGCTATCGCTTCGATAATGGTCAAATTAGCAGTTTGTTCAAGCGCTCGCCGCATAAAGTCCTGATACTTCTGCCTGTCCGCCTGCGCCCGCGGCGACTGCACAGCCGGGCCTTTCGAGCGATTCAGCATCCGAAACTGGATACCCGTTGCATCTATCGCCAGCCCCATCAGTCCGCCCAGCGCATCAATCTCGCGCGCAATCTGTCCCTTCGCAAGTCCGCCGATAGCAGGATTGCAGCTCATCTTGGCTATCGTGTCTTTGCCGATGGTTATAAGGCAAGTTTCGGCGCCAATTTTAGCGGCAGCATGAGCGGCCTCGACGCCGGCGTGACCTCCTCCTATAACGATGCAATCAAACTCGTTTGTCTTCGTTCTGTTAGACATATTTAGTCCCGCACCAATTGTATCCATAGTGGTATTACAAAGCAACTGCTGGGAGGTTGAAACGATACAGGACAATTGGTGCGGGATAGCTTTTTTGAACTCTTTAATCAAGTCTTGACAATTGAGGCCATTTCCCTAATACTATACGTGGTTTATATTGCAGAACCGATAAGTTCGGGTTCTTATACAAAACTATATAACCAATAGTTGGGTGCACTTGGTACAGAGTAAGCAGATGGATAAAATACAGGATTTAGTATGTATTTTGAGATAATAGGTGAGATTAAGAGTATTGAAACGATAACCACCGGTGGGAGAATCAGAGATATTATGCGGCTTCGTAAACAATATGGCTCCGCTAAATGGCGAAAACTTAAAGGGGTCGCTAAGGTCCGCCTTCAGAGTGGAAGTATCTGCAGTGCTGAGATTCACTGGTATGAAGCCCATGGCATAGGCAGAAAGAAGTTAAAAATCAAAAGATTACTGGATTAAAGCTATGGCTAAAGAAAGCAAAGAACAGTCATTTGCGCTTTGCATAGAGAACAAGGAATGTGAGGATTTGGAAAAGCGTAAGATTTACGCAGTCCTGCCGGACGATGGGGCAGCGAAGGAAGGATACCTGAGAATCGTTGATGAGTCCGGGGAGGACTACCTATATCCTGAGTCCTACTTCATTCTTGTCGAACTGCCTCGCGAAGCGCAGGACGCCTTGAAAGTGGCAAGCTAACCGCTTACATGATGCGTATTTATTATCTTGACCATCGATATCATTTCTCTAATAATGGTATCCTAATGTTCAGTGGAGATTGTCTAAACTCGGAATAAATTGTTTTTTGTCTTGAAAGAGAAGGGTGAGGATGTTATACGCACACTGAAACAGAGATGAGTTCTTATAAGGAAACCATATAATCATAGTTGGAGCGAGTCCTAAGATGTATGAATTCCTAATTGTTTTTGCGGTTGTAGTAGTGGTACCTACGATCTTGGCCGTGTTCCTGCTGTCTCGACGCGACAAGGCGGTGAAAAAAGATATTGTTTACGCTGACCCTTTCGACCTCAAGAACAAACCATTTGTTGCTCTTTGGGGCAATGATTACGAGCAAATGATGGAACGAATTGCAAGAGGAGAGGACGAAGAACCAGAAGAGGTTCCTATCCTGTTAGAATTGTTGGCGGAAGCATACAAATGGGGCTTGGACAACGGATACCCACTCAAGAAAGAGTACCCTCAGTACGAAAAAATTCGTGCTATTGGCACGAAACTGGAGCAGGAAGGCGGGAAACGGGCAATGCAACGGGTCTTCCTCCATATGGACATGCACAACCATTCTTTGGCGCTACTCCTTAGTTCATTCTGGGATTCGGTCGGGAAATGGCGAGACTAAGCGGTTTCAGAAAAGTTTTTAAATGTAAATAGCCAATTTTTCCGGTCAATGGCTGCAAAAACAGGCTTTTTGGCGAGATATTGGTGGCCTTATGCTACAGAACATCAAAAAACTTACGTAAAAGCGCTTAGCTAGAGATTCAACGGCTTGGCCACAAGATGTCGAATAATTGCCTGCACCTTACGTTTTGCTCCCGGCGGGTCAAACAAAAGTGAAATGTGGTGTTATGTGCTTTGAGAGATTGAAATTGAAGACAATCCAGTAATGACAAGTTACTTTAGTCACTTTAGCTCACTTTAGGCACTCTTAACTTTTCTCTGCCAGCGCAACTGCCGATGCAATTGCAAAATTTGCCGTATGTGTGATACTAACGCTTATATGTTTAATCCCGAACTTCTCGGCAAGCTTCTTGACCTCCCCGGTGAGACTAACCTCAGGCTGACCGGCAGGATTGTTTACTACCTCTATATCCGTCCAGGCAATCTTACCCCGCCAGCCCGTCCCCATCAGTTTAAGAATTGCCTCCTTTGCCGCAAAACGCCCGGCTAATTTCTCTATTCGGTCCTTATTCGCCTCGGCGTAGGCCTGTTCAGCGGCAGTAAAAATCCTGTTAATAAAGCGCTCGCCGTGCCGCTTTATCATCTCTTCTATTCGCGGACAATCCACAAGGTCTATCCCGTGTGCCACTATTTCCATCCGTTAATCCCACTTAGTAATTGGTCAAATACTTAAATAATCACCAATTACCAATTTATTCGTTGCTCATTCGGTAAATTTTCCCCAGGCAGAAATCTATGAATGCGTCCATATTACTCAGGGCCGCTTGCCGCCAAAGTTTGGCAGTAAGCCTGTCAACAGCTTTTTTCCGGCGGTCAAAAATAATTTTGGCCTCTACCTCCCCCTGCACCTTTTCAAGAGACTTAAAGCTTTTCGACTGTTTCTCTTCCAGCTTCATTATGAAAATATGCTCTCCCGTCTCGATTGGCCCTGCAATCTGCCCCGGCTCAATTCTTTCAGCCTCGGTCGCAAGAACATCATACGGCTTTTCCAGATTCTCCGGCTGCCTCGGCTTCCACAATCCGCCAAACTCTCGCCTGTGCCCGTGTGAATACTTCCTGGCCAATTCGCCGAAATCTTCACCTGCCCGCAAACGTCTAACCAATTCACCGGCCAGCTCTTTTGCCTGTTCGAGCCGACTCTGATTTGCGTCCGCCACTTCCAATTCAGCCGGCTTAATATCAATGAGCCGAAACTTTAACATCGCCTCCGTAGAGAATCTTTCGTCTTTTTTCATTTCATTATAGGTGTCCACCAGCTCGGTGTAAGTGATTGGCCTGTTGTCCGGCAATTGCGATGCTATGTAAGATTGAGTGAGAATCACCTTTTTCTGATATTCCTTAAAGCTCCGCCAATCCATTCCTCCCTGTTTTAGTGCCTCTTCCGCCCTGGCGTAATCGCCCCCGAAGCCGACAACAAATTTCCTCACTTCCGTTTCTGCCGCCTTTTCCACAGCTTCATCAAATTGTTCTCCCGCATCTTTTTTGGCCTCCTGATAAAGCAAAATATCCGATACTTTGATTATAAGAACCCTCTCAAGGTCACCCCTGGCCCGCAACTTGAACTGCTCAAAACTACTTCTTTTCGCAAGTGGCTTGAAATCTTCTATAAACGGCAAAACCATTTCATCAGCAGTTATGGTCTCACCGCCCACCGCCAGCACAAATCCGCCTGATGCCTCCGGCAGACCCGTCCTCTGCACAAAAGGAATCGCCGCCAGCTCTTCCTCGCTATACTTCGGCTTCTTACCGCCGCAGCCGGAAAACAAAACCAATAACGCTAATAAAAAAGCACACTTACACACAGCATATCCTCTTAACCTGGACATTTTACCCGTAGGGGCAGGCCCACTTGCCTGCCCTATAACTCATTAAGAGCAAAATTCTACGCCAAAGCCCCAATATAATCCACAAAAACCAACAACAAAATTTTACTCGTCCTGCACCACATAATTTTCCTCCTGTTTATCAACTCAAAACTAAACACTCAAAACTCAAAACTACTTCTCGCCTTCCTCAACCTCCCACTTCAGTTCCCCAAGCCGCTCCGTTCTCACGAACTCTACGCGCGAATCATTGAATAATACATTGCAGCCCTTACCCTTATGATTTTCAGTTGTCAATATCTCCGGCCCACCAAACTGATTCCAGCCTCCTTTAGTCTCAAACAAAAGCACCATATCTGGTGGTGAAT
>JAUXAH010000021.1 GCA_030614945.1 Phycisphaerae bacterium | reverse complement strand
CGTGCAGGTGTCGAGGCAGGCCCTGTCTCCCATTCCGAGCTGTTTTGTACTTGTTATCGTAGCCGTTACGAGAGCGATTTTTTCGCTTATGCCGTGAATAATTTCAGCGGTTTTTTTAATCTCGTTTATATCCGTGGTTTTGAGCACAACACCGTCAACACCTTTTTCAAGGATTTCGACCATAAGCCTGGCTTGCTCGCTTGTTTCGACCTGCACCATAATATTTTTACCCCGCCGGGCCAAGAGATTCTCAATCGGAATAATCGTCCAGTCGAGCATTCGCAGCACAACAATTTTGTTTTTCGGCACTGCCGCGGCCTTATCTTCATCGCTCTTGCCGGCTATATCTATAAACTCGACATCCACGCCTGGGCGAATATCCCCGCTTTTTTCGACCGTTTTGATTTTGCCGAATTGCCGCACCTTTTCGCTTTGGCCATTCGGCAAAACCACCGCCTCAGCCCCGCTTTCAAGCGCAGCTATGGTGATTTCCTTATTATACGGAACGGCGTTGATCCATAATTTCTTCATTGAGCTTATCCTTCGCTTTTTTTTACCGCGGAGAACGCAGAGCCCGCCGAGGTTTATGTAACATTTAATTGGATTGTCTGTCCTTTATAAGATTTAACGTTAATTGCCCCAACCTGTCAATGTATTTCAACTCGTGATGGCCCATTTTTGCAAGGTAACGTTTGAAACTTGTCTGACGACAGTCAAGATTGGGTTTGTATTGGGTTTGTATTGGGTTTGTTTTGCCTTAGCCCGGAGGCGTGGTTTATTTTCATAATCCTTTGTTAATACCTTATTTATGTTCATTTTGGCTTTTCGGAAATTGGCTTTGTTTGGGTTTGAATTGGGTTTGTTTTTCCCGCATCCACCAAGTGTCTTATTTTCATAATCCTTTGTTAATACTTTATTTACGTTCATTTGGACATCCAGCAAATTGGCTTTGTTTTGCATAAAAAGGGGTGATTTGTAGAGCGTTCTCTACAAATGTAGAGGAAAGAAGGCATAGCCACAAAGGCACTAAGGCACAAAGTGGATTTTGGGTCGTTTAGGCGGTTTGGGTAGCTTGTAGTTGGTAGTTTGTAGTTCATAGTTCGTTGTTCATAGTTCGTGGTTCGTAGTTCGTAGTTCGTGGTTCGTGGTTCGTGGTTCATAGTTCTCGGCGGTAAAACAACGCGCCTCTATAATTGGGCGAATGTGCGCGTTTGAGTCGAAAATTGGGGTGTTTTTGACGGGATAAACAGGATTAACTCGTTGTGAGAAAAGGAGATAAAAAATTTTTCGATTTTTCGATTTTTGTTGACAACTACCTGCAGATTTGATTGAAAATTAGCCACAGATTTCACAGATTTCAGGATAAGAATTAGGCACAGAGAACGCAGAGATTTTATCTTTTTTTATTAACCACGGATTAACACGGATTAACGCGGATTTTGTTTAGCCACGAAAAGGCACAAAAAAATTGGCCACAGATTTCACTGATTTCACGGGGTTTTCACCACGAAGGACGCGAAGGGCACGAAGAAAAACAGCCACAGAGGACACAGAGAACACAGAGAAATATAGCCACGAAAAGGGACAAAATGCACAAAAGGGACAAAAAAACGGCCAAAAAAGTGCTTTATAAGCACATAAATAGCGCCGTCTTACAGACGGCGGAAAAAGCTAAATACCAGATACTAAATACTAAATAATTCTTGACTTAACCGGTTTTCGGTTTATAACAAAATATAAGGACGGCCATCTTGACGATGGATCGTCGGTGGGGGCTTGAGCATATGTCGGGGGCTCAAACTCGCATAAATACCGCTTTCCACGTCAGGCTAGCTTCTGTAGTGTGACTTTATGTAAATATGAGCAGTTATTTTGAAAAAGGAGTTTAGAAATGTCTGAAAGTAAATCACACAAAGCAACATCAAACCGAATTGCCAAAAAGTACAATACTGATTACAACAACGGTAAAGGGGTAGACATTAAATCTACGAGAGCAACAGTGGAGGTAGAAGGCCCGAATACTGTAAAGGATGCACCTGGACAATTAAGAGGCCATAAGGGTCCTGCTTATATCGCAGGTACCAATGCCGGAGCGGTTCAAAAAGCAATTGAAATTACCAAGAACACAACCATAGGTGTGATGGACAACCAAGGGAATATCATCAAGCGATCAACGCGTAAGAAGTAGGACACGAGAACCATCAGCCAAATACGGACGCCGCATATGCGGCGCCGGTGAGCTTGGCATTATACGGAAACAATTAATTAATGGTTGAATACCGAAAGGAGGATACAATGGCTTCGCTAGGTATGAATGGACCATATAAACTTGACAGAGACACTATTGACGCCAAAGTCACAAAGAAGGCTCCCGGCAACTATGCCCTCGGCCGCAAAGATCCCGATGGGAGCTTTCTCGTCGGCTACGTAGGGAGAGCTGACTCTGACGTCAATGGCAGGCTCAAATCTTGGATAGGAAAAACCAAACGCCCTCTTTTCAAGTTTAGCTACGCAACGTCAGCAAAGGCGGCATTCGAAAAAGAATGCGAAAACTACCATGATTTCAATCCCCCAGGGAATGATGTCCATCCGGCACGTCCTGATGGGACGAACTGGAAATGCCCGGTATGCAATATTTTTGACTAGTGGGGAAAAGAATCCCCCCTGCGAGGTGGGCTTTTGGGGATAGAGGGGTGTTGAAAAAGTCGATTGAGTCTGCAAAAATAGGTGGGGGGCTAGCTTTACCCCTCATCCGTCTAAAGCTCATAACGATGTAATAGCAAAGGAAATTTCTTGCAGATGGGAAGTAAGCGTAGATAATAGCAAATGACTTCTCCAAAAGGAGCAAAAGTATGGGGACAGTAGTTACAATAATGAACATGAAAGGCGGAGTGGGCAAGACGACCGTGGCAATGCATCTTGGCGGCCTGATTGCGAGATACAAGGTGGGTGGTAAGCGCAGAAAAGTGCTCTTGTTCGATTATGATCCACAGTTTAATCTCTCACAAGCTTTTATTCCCGCAAACAAGTATTTTGAGATAGAGAAGAAACGAAAGACTACGCTGGCAATTTTACAAGATAATGAAATAGATCTGGATCCGTTTAGGCTTCAAGTATCGGGGAATGAGATACCTCCTAAGGTTGTAGACTTAACACATAAGGTATACCGCTTTGTTGATGGGACTAAACTAGACCTTATACCGTCTACACTCGACTTAATGTACATTGTTCTTGGACAGTCATTAAAGCGAACCAAACCAATCGAGGAACGATTCGAAAAGTTTATGGCAGAGTGCCGAAAGAAATATGATATAATCTTTATTGATTGCCACCCTGCGGGATCACTTTTTACAAAGACATCTCTGAGGAATTCCGACCACGTAATAATTCCGGTGGTTCCCCAACGATATGCTGTTCGAGGGATAGGGCTCATGATGCAGTTCATTGAGTCAAAAGGGCTAGGAACCCATGCACCGACACCGCACGTACTATTTAACTTAACAAACAGAATCGGAATTTCGAAGGAGGAAAGAGAAATCCGATCTAACCAAAAGTTTGCTAAATTATGCATGACCGCTACATTGAAGCGCTATAGAGTGTTTTCCGAACCGCTTGAGGGAAAGGGCTTTGTATGGAATAGCCGTAAACCGTGGAGCACATACGCTTTCCATAACCTTTGTGCCGTCGCAGAAGAATTTATTCATCGAATTTGAATCTGAGGTAATATCATGAAAAGTAAAACATGGGAACGTGCAAGGCGAATCATTTTATCGTCGCTCTTGAGGTCTGATCTGACTATGACCGAGATTCAGGAGATAGGAAAAGCCTTGGTAAATGACTCTGACTTTTCACAGCATCTCGGTCTTTTGATTAAAGATGTGTTTATGAGAATAGATGCATCTACCTACTTGGGTCACACAAAACACCTCATGCCCCATTATGAAAGGCACGGTGGTGCCTCCGACAAAGCCATGTTGCTCATTAATAAAAGGAGGATTCCCAAGAGAGAAATTGTGCCGATTCTTAAAGCCTTGTGTCCGGAGATGAAAAACTATTTTCGGCAACCTAAGCGGACAGTGAGAGAAATGGTGGATGCTTTCTTCAAGGGTGCGTCTGAACGGTCCGTTTCTGAATTCATTCATTGGCTCGATAAAGGAATCAGTGCCTCCGATCCTTACTTAAGAGGTATCATGCGAAAAAGGTGAGGTAGTCTTGGTATGCCCCATAACAAGCTGAAATCGGCCCTCTCGACTGTCGATTGGAATGCTAACATATCTGTGTTCCTTAAGGACAAATCCGTTTGCGATAATATGGCAAAGTGTAATCTGCGATTGGCTATTTGGGCTAAACAGTTCGAGAACGCAGATAAAGGTAACCCTGCACTTGCCTTCATAAGGGAGATGCAGGTTTCAGGACATCATGTTGTGGCCTTGACCAGCTTGGCGCTTTATAAACCAGCCGCAGCTGCTATGAGGACGATGCTGGAAGCAGCTCTTTACTACACATATTTTCGCACACATCCTTCCGAGTTGGCAACTTTAGCACGCAAATCAAAGTTTGTCATATATAAGGAGGATTTGCTCGACTATCACAAGATGCATACGGCGGACTTTCGTAAATCGCAGGAACAATTTGGACTAGTGGGTAACTGCAAAGAATGGTACAAGAAGATTTCATCTATCGTGCATGGGCAGATTCCCGGAAAGTGGGTAGAGCACAAGTCGCTGGCAGATACGAAACACGTCAAAAGTACACTGTCGATCGTGGTTAAATCTTTCAGTGACGGAGAGGAAATCGTCCACCAATTGTTTCTATGCACTTCTGGGCGCGAACTCTGGGAGGATTTTGCAACTGCTGCCAAAAGAAAACTACTATTAGGGATCCGTGGTAACATAAAGGCCGCGCTGGGCCTTGACTCGGCTTAATAGGAGTAACAAGCCGCTGGAGAGTACGTCGCAAGCAGATACTGTGATAAAGGTTGAGATCCATCAACTCCGCTCAGGACAAAAGATAGCGTTTAGCGTATAGCGTTTAGGTCAATTTATTTTAAGTTATTTTCGAGGCAGCCTTGATCTGACAGGTGCTGTTATCATTAAGGGCACAAAATAACAGAAAAGAAGGGAAAAGGCAAATAAATTTTAGTGGATTAGAGAATTAGAGAATTGTTGCTTAGGTTATCAGATGATCAGAAAATCAGGATGGAGGTTATCAGGACAGCAGCATATCAGGTGCAAGAGCAGAAGACGGAAAACAGAGGTCGGAAGACAGAATTAGAAATAATGGTGGGGTAAGTCTATAAAATGATGCAGCAGATTAAGCAGGACCAATTTCGTCTAATGAGTCGAGCTCCTCCAGTAATGAAGCGGAACCCTCCTCTAATGAGTCGAGCTCATCCAGGTCTGCAAATGCCTCAAAGTCATCGGCTGCTGAATCGCCCGTTGACGGCTTCTCCTGCGGCAAGGCCTGTGCGGGCACCTGCGGTTGGGCGATGTCTTTGGGCTCTCCGTCAATCTGAAGTACGAATTTTAGAGGGCCTACTTCGATATAATCGCCTGCTCGAATCACCGCTTCATCAATACGCTTACCGTTGACGTAAGTGCCGTTACGTGAGCCGAGGTCGCGAATTTTCAATACCCCTTCGTCACGGTTAAACTGACAGTGCCTTCTGGAAACCGACATAAGGGAAATACGTAAATCGCAATCATGGCGCCGGCCAATCACCGTGATGCCGCTCGACAGAGAGAATGCTTTCTGTGAGTTGTTCTTTTTGAGCAGAACCAAATTTACATCCGTCATACCTTCCTCACCGTTAATTTAAGTCTCGCCCCGACTATTGGGCTCCCATTTTGCGAGGGCCCCGCAACGGAAGCCCGGCAAAGTAAAGTCCCCTTATTATACAGGAAAAAGCGGCATATAGCAACAAATAAAATCAGACGATAATTGACAATTGACAATTGACAATTTATAATTCAATAATCAATACTCAGTAACCAATAATCAATGGAATGCATTGGTAATATCGGACGGATTTATGGCAAAAGTAACACTGCCGGATGGCAGCACATTAGAAACTGCTGACGGCATAACCGCAAAGCAATTGGCAGAGCAAATTGGGCCGGAACTGGCAAAAGCGGCCGTAGCGGCGCGAATAAATGGGCAATTGGTAGATTTATCCACGCCTGTAAATGGCGATGCCGCCGTTCAAATCATCACCCCCGAAGATGACGAAGGCCTCGAAATAATGCGGCATAGCTGCGCACATATAATGGCCGAGGCGATATGCAGTATCTGGCCGGATACGAAGCTGGTCTATGGCCCAAGCGTTGAAGACGGATTTTACTACGACGTTGACCTTGATGAGCCGATTCGCCCGGACGATTTCGAACGCGTAGAGAAAAAGATGCGCGAAATCATCAAGGCCGACAAACCATTTGTTCGCAAAGAGAAGACCCGAACCGAGGCCCTGGACAAACTGGCCGGCGACAAATATAAAACCGATAATATAAGCCACACAGACAGTAACATTATTAGTTTCTATTCGCACGGAGACGGCTTTGAGGATTTGTGCCGGGGCCCGCATCTGCCCAGCACAGGTAGAGTCGGAAGCTTTAAGATAATGTCCGTAGCCGGAGCTTATTGGCACGGTGACCCAACGCAAAAAATGCTCCAGCGCGTCTATGGCACCGCATGGCCAACCCAAAAAGACCTTGACGACTATCTGCAGAGATTGGAGGAGGCAAAAAAACGTGACCACAGGGTCTTAGGCAGGCAGCTGGATTTATTTAGTTTCAACAAGGCCGGCCCGGGCTTCGCATTCATTCACGCCAAAGGAATGATTATCTGGAGCGCCATAGTGGACTTCTGGCGCGGTGTTCACAATAAATACGGTTACCAGGAAATCCAGACACCTATCATTCTCAACGAAGAGCTGTGGCACAGGAGCGGCCATTGGGACAATTACAAAGAGAATATGTACTTTACCAGTTTTGACGACGCCAGCTATGCGATAAAGCCGATGAATTGTCCCGGCGGATGTTTGGTTTATAAGACCCGACAGCATTCATATCGCGAATTTCCGCTGCGCGTTGCCGAGCTTGGCCTGGTGCATCGGCACGAGGCCAGCGGCGTTATGCACGGGCTTTTCAGGGTAAGGCAGTTCACCCAGGACGATGCCCATATTTTCTGCACCCCTGAGCAGATAGAGTCCGAGATAATAGGGGTCATTGGCCTTACCTTCGAGATATATAAAGCCTTCGGGTTCGAAGATTACCGCATTGAGCTGTCAACCAAACCCGAAAAGCACATAGGTTCGGACGAGATTTGGGATGTTGCCACAAATGCCCTCAAAAACGCACTCGGGCACAAAACAATTGAATACAAAATCAACGAGGGCGATGGTGCATTTTACGGGCCCAAAATAGATTTTCATATAAGGGATTGCCTGAAAAGGTCCTGGCAGCTCGGCACAATTCAACTGGATTTTTGGATGCCGGAGCGCTTCGGCCTGGTTTATACCGACAGAGACAACACCGAGAAAACGCCGGTTATGATTCACAGAGCGGTCCTGGGCTCTCTCGAGCGCTTTATCGGCATTCTTATAGAACACTATGGCGGCAATTTGCCTCTATGGCTTTCGCCCGAGCAGGTAAGAATCCTGCCCATAAGTGAAAAAAGCAATGATTACGCCAAAATCATTGAAGATAAGCTCAAAGACGCACAATTGCGATACAGTTGCGATCTATCGAACGAAAAAATAAATGCTAAAATTGCCAGAGCACATAGCCAAAAGTTACCCTGTATGTTGGTAGTCGGCCCGAAAGAGTCCCGGTCCAATACCGTCAACGTAAGAATCCGAGGAGATAAAGAAACCAGAACAATGGAGATTGGCGAGTTTTTAAGAATGGCAAAACGTAAAATTGCCGATAAAAAAATAGATTTAGCATTTGAAATTGATGATTGATAATTGATAATTGGAAAAGACATTAAAAAGAATCAATTATTTTAGTTCTTTTTAGAAAGGTAAGGTGGTGCACAATCAGTAAACGAGGTTTAAGGGTAAATGGGAGAATTCGGGTTGAGACAGTTCGGCTAATTGACGAATCAAACAATCAAGTAGGAATCATAGACACACGCGAAGCAATGAGCAGAGCCCGCGAGGTCGGCTTAGACCTTGTCGAAGTTGCCCCCACAAGCGACCCGCCGGTTTGCCGGATAATGGATTATGGCAAGTGGCTGTATCAGCAAAAACGCAAGATTCGCGAGGCCCATAAAAAAAGCCAACGCCACAGTACAACGCTGAAGGAAATCAGGCTCAGGCCCGAAACCGACAAACACGACCTGGATATCAAGCTCAATCACGCCCGTGAATTCCTGGAAAAAGGCCACAAGGTACAGTTCACAATGTTCTTCCGAGGACGTCAGATGCTGCACAAAGACAAAGGCTATGCGATGCTCGAGCAAATTGCCGAATCGTTGCAGGATTTAGCCAGGGTCGAACGACCAGGCAGAATGGCCGGAAGGCGTATGACTTTGTTACTGGTGCCAAAATAATTCGTATCTCGTAAAGTCTGAATTAATGATTGATTATTGATATACGAAATACGAGATTTGCCATTGTGTATTGCTGTAAAACGGACGATTTGCTAAAAAATCGCAAGTCGTTTTTTCGTTTTTTTTAGAGAATTTGCACCTTATGCCATTGACCGGCGACTGCAAATAACATAAACTATTGGTTTTACATTTTTGGGCCCCGGCGTGCGGGAGCGCAAAGGGAGAACCCTTTCGACTGTCTTAGATAGATTATCTTGAAAGAATTAGCTAAATGCCGAAACAGAAAACTCACAAGGGGTTGAGCAAAAGAGTCAAAATTACCGCCGGCGGTAAAGTGAGGCACAAATGCGCCGGCGGCAGCCACCTTATGAGCGGCAAAAACGCCAAGCGTCGAAGGCGAGTAGCCGGCTCGGCTGTTATGACCGGTGCAACGGCTAAAACAGCCAAAACCCGGCTCGGTAAATAAAAGACACTAAAAATAATCAATAATCTAATTAAGTGGGCTTGCTTCTCGGCTTTGAATCAGCTGCCGCCAGCGAGCTTAAAGAATCGAAAATTCTCAAAGGAAGGCTGATATGCCAAGAGTTAGAAAAGGTGCCGCAAGACGCCAGGCAAAGAAACGAATCCTCAAAAGCGTAAAGGGACATCGCGGCCCCGCAGGTCACCTGTATCGCCAGGCAAAAGAAGCTGTCGTACGGGCAGCGGTCAATGCCCGCATTGACCGCAAACGCCGAAAACGGGATTTCCGAGGTCTGTGGATTACACGCTTAAGCGCAGCCTGCCGCCAGCGCGGCATAAGATACAGCCGGTTCATTGATGGCTGCAAAAAAGCTGACATTCGACTGAACCGAAAAGTGCTCAGCGAAATCGCTATTGCCGACCCAAAGGGCTTCGATGCTGTCGTTGCCGCTGCCAGAGCCGCAATCGCCTGAGTAAAAACCGAAAATGCTCTTGTAAAAAAAAGCCGAGTTTCAATGCTTGAGCAATTTGAAAAAATAGGTAAAGATGCCCTTGCGGCCTTAAAAAAAGTCACCGAACCGGCAGCTCTCGAAGATTTCCGCATAAAATACTTAGGTCGAAAAGGCAAAATCATCCAGATGCTTGGCCGGATAGGGCAGTTGTCCCCGGAGCAAAAACCACGCGCAGGCCAGCTCGCAAACAAAATAAAAAAAGAGGTTACCGAAGCGTTTGACCAGCTAAAGAACATTTTATTGCAATCGCAGGAGCAAACGGGCGAGTTGATAGATGTTACGCTGCCGGGCATAGCTGTTAACATCGGCAAAACCCACGTTATTACCCAAACCCTGAATGAGCTGCTGGAGATATTCGGCCGAATGGGCTTCGCAGTGGCCTATGGCCCTGTAGTCGAAGACGAGTGGCACAATTTCGTCGCGCTCAATATCGGCCCCGACCACCCCGCAAGGGACCCCTTTGATTGCTTTTACATCGACGACAACGTCCTTTTGCGTAGCCATACATCCCCGGTTCAAATCCGCATTATGGAACACACCAAACCGCCCATTCGAATTGTTGCGCCGGGGCGCGTCTACCGGCCGGACACCGTCGATGCAACACATATGTATATGTTTCATCAGCTTGAGGCACTGGTTGTTGACGAGGGTGTTAGTATGGTGGATATGAAAACCGCCATTGCCCAATTTATCCACGCCTTCTTTGGCCCAGATACGAAATGGCGATTTCGGCCGAGCTTTTTCCCGTTTACCGAGCCCAGTGCCGAAGTTGATTTGCTCCTCGCCGATAAGACCGGTAAAGAAAGCTGGGTAGAGATGGGTGGCTGTGGTATGGTTGACCCGAGTGTTTTCGACGCCGTTGGAATAGACAGCGAAAAATATACCGGCTGGGCGTTCGGATTCGGGATAGAACGGCTTGCTATGCGAAAATACGGTATTACCGATATTCGCCTGTTTTTTGAAAATGACCTGCGATTCCTGGAGCAGTTTTGACTTTGCTCATTGTTGTTTAGACGAGTTCAAAAATTTCATCGCCTCTGTTCGCTCTGGAAAGGAGTTATTGTGAGTATAAAAGGTGTCGTGCTGGCGGGGGGGACTGGCTCACGTCTGATGCCTTTGACAAAGGTAACAAACAAACATTTGCTGCCTATCGGGCACAAACCTATGATTTATTACCCTATCGAGAAGCTTGTCTCGGCAGGTATTGAGGAAATCCTGATAGTAACCGGAATTGAACATATGGGCGATGTTGTAAACCTGCTGGGCTCCGGAAAAGCGTTCGGCTGCCGGTTCACTTACAAGGTTCAGGATGAGGCCGGCGGTATCGCCCAGGCATTGGCTCTTGCGGAAGACTTTTCCTATGGAAACCCGCTAACTGTCATTCTCGGCGATAATATTTTCAGGGCGGGCCTCAAGAAATATATCGACCGTTTCAAAGCTCAGGCAAAAGGCGCAAGGGTGCTTCTAAAGCAGGTCAAAGACCCTCGGCGCTTCGGGGTTGCGGAGATATCCGATAATCGCGTTATCAAAATAGAGGAAAAACCCCGAAATCCCAAATCGGATTATGCCATAACCGGCATCTATTTTTATGATGCCTCAGTTTTTGATATTATACGAACGCTCAAGCCGTCAGCTCGTGGCGAGCTTGAGATTAGCGACGTGAATAATGCTTACATAGACAAAGGCGAGCTCGCTTTCGACATTCTCGAAGGATGGTGGAGTGATGCAGGGACCTTCGAATCCTTTAGTAGAGTCAACGAGTTGGTTATAAAGGAGCCGCCGCAATGACCCGCTTGTCACCCTGAGCGCAGCAAAGGGGCTCGTTCATATAAAAATAAGGAGCCACCGCAATGACAAAAAAGACAGTGCCGTTAAAGATAGTTTCCTTAGATGAAGGGCTGATTATACGCAGTTCAGGAAAGCTTATCGATGGTGTAGAGGCCCGACGGGCGAAAGTATTGTCAGATGAGCGCGGTCGGCTCGGAGAGATGATGCGGGCCGACGACCCCTGGTTTGAAAAATTTGGCCAGGTCTATTTCACCACCACCTACCCAGGCGTGGTAAAGGCCTGGCATTATCATAAAAAACAAACCGACCATTTCTACGTCATCAAAGGGATGGTAAAAATAGCGCTGTATGACGAACGTAAAGATTCGCCTACGCACGGGACAGTCAATGAGCTTTACCTCGGCGACCACTGCCCCGGCCTGGTTAGGATACCGCCGGGCGTGCAGCACGGCTGGATGTGCGTCAGCCGGAGTGAGGCCTACATAGTAAACATCGTCTCAGAAATGTACAACTATACCGACCCCGATGAGTTCCGCACCCATCCGCACGACAATGACATCCCCTACGACTGGACTCGCAAAGATGGCTGAAGACACAGTTGCAATCCTCGGCGGCAAGGGTATGCTCGGCACGGATTTGGCGCGTGAATGTACAAAGCAGGGCATTCATTTTGAAGTCTTTGACCTGCCGGAGTTTGATATCACCAACGAGCGGCATCTCGGCAAAGCTATCAGGGATGCTAAAGCGATAATCAACTGTGCTGCTTATACGGATGTCGAAAAGGCCGAGAGCGAAACCAATCCGGCATACCAGGTCAATGCAGTGGCGGTAGGGCGTTTGGGTGCTCTTGCAAGACAAGCCAGTATATGGGTCTTGCACATCAGCACTGATTTTGTCTTTGACGGCAAATCTGGAAGACCTTACCTTGAAACCGACTTGCCAAACCCGATAAATGCTTATGGCAGAAGTAAACTGGCCGGCGAGCAGCTTTTAGTTGAAAGCCGCTGCCGCTGGTGTATAATGCGTCTCGAATGGACCTATGGTTGCCACGGCAATAATTTCGTAACCAAACTCCTAAAAAAAACAGAGACCGACAAGCAGCTAAAGGTTGTTGATGACCAGGTAGGTTCACCAACGGCTACAACGGAAGTTGCTAAAGTGATTTGCAGGTTGTTGCGGAAAAAACCCGAGGGCTTATTTCATTTTGCAAGTGCCGGCTACGTTAGCCGTTTTGAAATGGCAAAATTCATCTTTGATAAGCTCAATATGCCGGTCGACTTAAGTGGCTGCAAAACCAGCGATTACGTCAGTGCCGCTGTAAGGCCATTAAATAGCCGCTTCGATTGCAGCAAAATTAAGGCCTCGCTCAGTGAGCCAATTGAGCCCTGGCAGGGGCCGTTAGAAAGTTTCTTGAGAGAGTTGCCGTTTTGCAAAGAGAGCACAAAACGGCGACCCGGATAATTATGAGAAAACTTCTCGTTACAGGCGGTGCAGGATTTATAGGAAGCAACTTCGTACGAATGGTGCTTTCTGAGCACAAGGATTGCTTCGTAGTTAATCTTGACAAGCTTACTTATGCCGGCAATCTCGAAAATCTTGCCGGCTTTGAAAGCCATCCTAACCACAAATTTATCAAGGGCGACATTTGCGATGGGGCCCTGATAGAAAAAATCATCGAGCAGTACCAGGTGGGTACGATTATTAACTTTGCCGCCGAAAGCCACGTGGACCGTTCAATCAACGAGCCGAAGGTTTTTATAGAAACCAATGTTACCGGTACATTGACCCTGCTCGAAGCCGCCCGCGATAAAAAGTTAGAGCGGTTTATTCAAGTTTCGACGGATGAAGTGTATGGCTCGCTCGGTCCGGAGGGCAAATTCACCGAACAAACGCCGCTGAGTCCAAATTCGCCCTATTCAGCCAGTAAAGCCGCCGCAGACCATCTGGTAAAAGCTTTTGGCCATACCTGGGCGGTAAAATGTAACATCACCAGATGCTCAAACAACTATGGCCCATATCAGTTCCCGGAAAAATTAATCCCGCTGATGATTAACAATGCTCTCAATGATAAAGAATTGCCTGTTTATGGTGACGGCTTATATGTGCGCGATTGGCTGTATGTACACGACCACTGCACGGCTATATGGAAGGTCTTGATTGAAGCGCCGCCCGGCGAGATTTATAACATCGGCGGCTGTAACGAAAAGACAAATCTGGAAGTCATTGACCTGATACTTGAGCGCCTAAGCAAACCAAAATCGCTGATTAAGCATGTTACCGATAGGCCGGGACACGATAGGCGATACGCCATTGACGCAGGCAAAATAATTAAGGACCTGAATTGGCGACCCTCCGTCAGCTTTGAGCAAGGTATTAACAAGACCATAGACTGGTACCTCCAGAGTCAAAAATGGCTGGCAAACGTCGTC